>JAPLLF010000066.1 GCA_026387715.1 Pseudomonadota bacterium | reverse complement strand
CGCGGGCGACACCGAGCGCAGCGCGTCGGCGAGCTTGGTGGGGTAGTGATCGACGCGGTGCACGCGCGCGGCGTCGAACACGCGCGGGAACATTCGCTTGGAGATCAGGCGATTCTCGACGACGTACGACACCCCCGACGGCGTGCGCAGGTTGTCCTCGAGCACGCGCCACGTGCCCTGCGGGTCGCGGATCAGATCGATGCCGGCGATGTGGATCCGCACGCCTCCCGGCGGCTTGACGCCCCGGAGCGACGCGCGATAGCCGGCCGCGCCGAGCACCATCTCGGCGGGGACGATGTTCGCGGCGAGGATCTTCTGCTCCCCGTAGATGTCGTCGAGGAACATCGACAGCGCGCGGAGGCGCTGCTGCATGCCTCGCTCGATCCGGCGAAAGTCATCGGCCGCGATCAGCCGCGGGAGCAGGCAGAACGGAAAGATCTTCTCGGTGCCGCGTGCGTCGCCGTAGACCGAGAACGTCACGCCCTGCTGGAGCAGCGCGGTCTCGGCGAGCGCCTGCGCCCGCGCGAGCTCGTCGGTCGTCATCTTCGCCAGCAGGCTGGCCACGCGCTCGAACGGCGCGCGGGCCTTCGGCGGGTCGCCCCGACCCAGCAGCTCGAACATCTCGTCGAACGTGTCGGGGAGCGGTGGGTAGCTCTGGAACAGCCCCACGCCCGCCTGGGATTGGGACTGGGACTGGGACATGCCGTCATCTTAGCGAACACGTCCGGAAACGTCCGTGCTTCCGGGCCCGTTCTGACAGGCCGCGGCGACCACAAGGCGCCGACGACGCGACCAAAGCGCAGTAAGCTGGGTCCTCGGTGAAGGTCTTCACGCTCCCCGCGGCGGCGCCTCCGAAGAGCACGACGGGCTCGACGGACCTCCGCACCCTGGTGCGGGTCGTCGAGGGCAAGGCGACGCCGATGGTGCTGCCGCTGGTGAAGCTGGTGCGCGTCGGCACCGGCGCGGACTGCGACATCGTGCTCGCGGACCGCACCGTGTCGCGCGTCCACGTGCAGCTCGAGGCGGTGCCCGAGGGCATCCTCGTGCGCGACCTCGAGAGCCGCAACGGCACGTTCTATCTCGACCAGCGGGTGAAGGAGATCGTGCTGTCGCCGGGCTCGCGGATCCGGCTCGGCAAGACCGTGATCGGGTTCGATCTCGACACCGCGGCGATGACCGCGAACCTCGCGTACACCGGCGGTGACGTGTGTGGCTCGATGCTCGCGACCTCGCGCGCGATGCACACCGTGTTCGCGCTGCTCCAGCGCTTGCAGAAGACGACGCTCCCGGTGCTGCTGCTCGGCGAGAGCGGCGACGGCAAGGAGGAGGTCGCGCGGACGCTGCACGCCCAGTCGCCGGTCGCCAGCGGCCCGCTCGTCACGCTCAACTGCGGGGCGTTTCCGCGCGAGCTCGTCGCGAGCGAGCTGTTCGGGCACCGCCGCGGCGCGTTCACGGGCGCCACCGAGGCGCGCAAGGGGGCGTTCGAGACCGCCGATGGCGGCACGCTGTTCCTCGACGAGATCGGCGAGCTGCCCCTCGACATCCAGCCGCTCCTCCTGCGCGTGCTCGAGACCGGCGAGGTCCGCCGGGTCGGCGAGGACAGCGCGCACAAGGTCCGCGTGCGCGTGGTCGCGGCGACCCACCGGGATCTCGAGGCCGAGGTCGCCGCGAACACGTTCCGCGAGGATCTGTGGTTCCGCCTCGCGGTCATCAAGCTCGCGATCCCGCCGCTGCGCGAGCGGCTCGACGACATCGCGCCGCTCGCCGCGAAGTTCGCGATCGACGCGGGGCTCGGCGATCCGCTGCCGGGCGAGATCGTGGAGCAGCTCAAGGCGCGGACCTGGCCGGGCAACGTGCGCGAGCTCAAGAACGTCGTGATGTCGTACGCCGCGCTCGGCTTCCTGCCGGAGAAGGGCCGGGCGCGGTCGCGGGCGGGCGCGGGCGAGACGCTCGAGGCGCAGCTGCGGAGCGCCGTCGACCTCGACGTGCCGTACGCGGAGCAGAAGGCCGCGCTCGTCGATCGGTTCACCGCGCTCTACCTCGAGGCGCTCCTCGCCGAGACCGGCGGCAACCGCACGGCGGCGGCCAAGCGCGCCGGGCT
>JAPLLF010000082.1 GCA_026387715.1 Pseudomonadota bacterium | reverse complement strand
GGGCTCGTAGTGGCCGGACTGCCACTGCCACTCGTAGCCGTCCCATGCCCACTGGCCGGTGACCCAGAGGTAGCCAGACTGCGACGGGTAGCTCTCGACGATCACCGACGGGCGCACGCGCACGTTGTAGTAGCGCTCCCGGATCACCGGGCGGGTGTAGCGAACCGTGACGCCGCCGCCGAGCACGTAGCGCCCGTCGTTGACGTAGGTCGCGCGGCGCGTGATCACGCGGCGATTCTGGCGAACCGGACCGCTGTAGCGCGGGCGGGTCACCACGCGCACGGGACCACCGCCGCGGACGACGACGTTACCCGAGACGTGCGCACCTCCACGCACCACGACCGCGGGTCGCCCACCACCACGATCACCACCACGATGACCGTGACGATCGGCCATCGCCGTACCACCGACGAGGGTCAGGAACAGGAGGGACGAGGAGAGGATGCGTCTTATGACTTTCCTTTCAAGCAGGGGGCATGCCAGGTCGGCAACTTCCAGAAACACAGGCGCTTACGGCGTCGGGCGCCGATGCTGGCGCCGGATGTTCACACCGCGACGGGCAGGACACGTCGGCGAACGAGCTTGATGCTCAGCAGCCGGTAGAGCATCTTGCTCACCTCGAACGACCCCATGCGCGACTTGCGGATGATGTCCTTCACGGTGTTCTTGCCGTTCACCAGCTCGAGCACGGCGAGCTCCTCGCGCGTCAGGCGCCCGCGGCCCATCTGGGCGACGGAGTCCTCGTTGCGCAGGAACACGACATCGAAGTTGTCGATCGCGCGCTCGATGAGGTGCCACTCGTCGACGCGACGGTAGCCCTCCATCAGCACGGCCTCGACGTCGAGGCCGAGCGCGGCATCGATCGCCGCCGCCGGGAGCTCGAGGCCCGCCGCGAACCGGAAGCGCCCGTGGCGCCAGCGCAGGATCTCGTAGATCAGCTCGCTCGACTGGCGCGTCAGGCACTGCTTGAGATCGGCCTCGCCGAGGTAGCCGAGCTTGACGAGCTGTGCGCCGATCAACTTGCCGCCTTGCTTGCCGCTGCTGCGGTTCGCGTCGAGGAACGCGTCGAAGTCGGCGCGCTGCATGAGCTCGGCGTCGGTGACGAAGCGACCGAGCAAGAACTCGTCGGGGATCCCCTCGGCGATCGCCTGATCGACGCGGCCGCGTCGGAAGTAGATGTCGACGCGCGCGCCGCTGCGCTCGACGGTGAGCACGCCCGACTGCTCCTGGACGTCGAGCAACTGGAGCACCTCGGCGAGCGGGACGACGCGCAGATCGCCTCGCAGGCCAGGCGCACCCTCGTTGAACAGGTTGACGTCGAGCGAGCCGATGATCTTGAGCAGCGACGCGTCGTCGAGCGCCGACCGCGCGGCGTCGGCGATGGCGGCGCTGTCGATCGCGACCTGCGCGTCGGGATCGCCGGTCCCCTTGGTCACGTCGTGGGCGAGCGCGAGGAGCGCGGTGACGCGCTGGCTCACGATCAGGCCGACCTGGTCGCGCAGCGCGTGCAGCGCGCTCACCTTCGCGGTCGCGCGATCGGCGTCGTCGGTCGCGGCGAGATCCTCGCCGGTCACCAGCGACGGCTCGTCCTCGTGCCCCGAGCGGTACTTGCCGATCGTGTGCTGCACGACGGCCGTGATCGCCTCGGGCGAGAACGGCTTGGTGATGTAGTCGACGATGCCCATCACCTTGACGAAGCGCTCGCCGACCTGATCGCCCTTCGCGCTCATCAGGACGACCGGGATATCTCGCAGCGACGCGTCGGCCACGAGTTCGCGGCAGAACTGATAGCCGTTCATCCGGGGCATCACGAAGTCGAGCAGGATCATGTGCGGACGCTGTGCGCGCACCGCCTCGAGCCCGGCTTCGCCATCGGCGGCCGTGTTGACCTGATAGCCGGCCTTGGTGAGGACCAGCTGAACCACCTTCGTAATGGTGGGACTATCGTCGATGACGAGCACCAGCTCTCCGGCCATGTCGGAGTTTCCCTCACCGCGTCCGTGCGGAGATCGCATGTTACGCACACCCACGGGTCCGCGTATCGATCGCATGCACGCAATTAGAACAGCGATCACGAGCGTGGTAGCTTCGAGGTCACGTGTCGCTGCACGAGGCAGACCTGGAGCATTACCCCAGGAAATTCGGCAAGTATCACTTGCTGGGACCTCTCGCGCAGGGCGGCATGGGCGCGCTCTACCTCGCCGTCACCGGCGATCGCGGCCTCGAGCGGCTCATGGTCATCAAGACCGTGCTCCCTCACCTGGCGGATGCCGAGTACGTCGCGCGCTTCCGCGACGAGGCCAAGGTCGTCGTCAAGCTGTCGCACGGCAACCTGATCCCGGTGTTCGACGCGGGGCTGGTGGCGGGCGAGCTGTTCCTCGCGATGGACTTCGTCGAAGGTCGTGATCTACGCGCCGTCTGGAACCGCTGCGCGAAGAAGCAGGTCGCGTTCCCGATCGACGTCGCGGTCTACATCGTCAAGGAGCTCTGCCGGGGCCTGGGCTACGCGCACTCGTTCCCCGACTTGAACCTCGTCCACCGCGACGTGTCGCCGCCGAACGTCCTGGTGTCGTACACGGGCGAGGTCAAGCTGACGGATTTCGGGCTCGCGTCGTCGACGCTCAAGCTCGAGAAGACCGCGCCGGGCATCATCTACGGCAAGGTCGCGTACATGTCGCCCGAGCAGGCGCGTGGCGAGGTGCTCGACGGCCGCTCGGACATGTACGCCACGGGCATCGTCCTGTGGGAGCTGCTCACCGGCCGCCAGCTGTTCCCGCCCGGCAAGGACCAGCCCCAGGACCTGCTGTCCCGGGCGAAGAACCCGGAGCCGATGCGGCCGAGCAAGCGGGCGCCCCGCGTGCCCGTGGATCTCGACGATATCTGTTTGCGCGCGCTCGCCTCCAACAAGGAGGATCGCTACGCGACCTGCGACGACATGCGCGAGGCGCTCCAGGGCTGGCTCGCCAAGAACGCGCCGACCACCGACGGCACGCGGATGGCGACGTTCCTCGCCGACCTGTTCAACGACGACATCGGCCGCGAGCGCGCGGAGCGGCAGGAGCTGATCTCGCGCGTGCGCACACGCGCGCTCACGCTGCCGCCGAGCGACGAGCTCCGCCAGTGGATCGAGAAGTCCGCGAAGATCCAGACCGGCGAGGCGACCGACGACGGCGAGCTGACCGAAGATGGCGTCCCACCCGTGCGCCGGCCCAACTCCGTCGGGCGCAGGTCGACCGACCGCAACGAGGAGGGCTGGGACCGTCGGCAGAGCCTCGATCGCCGCCTGATGATGGGCCGCGCGAGCTCGCCCGCGATCGGCGCGACCGCGCTGGCCACGCAGGCCCAGGACGACGAGGCGGAGACCGACCTCGTCGGCATGGAGGTCGATGGTCGCTATCGTGTGATGGAGCTCATCGGCGAAGGCGGCATGGGCAAGGTCTACCTCGCCGAGCACATCGAGATCGGCAAGCGCGTCGCGCTCAAGGTGTTGCATCAGAGCTACTCGCGGATGCCGGACCTCGTCGAGCGGTTCCGCCGCGAGGCGCGCGCGGCCTCCAAGATCGGGCACCCGAACATCGTCGACGTCACCGACTCCGGGACGACGAACGACGGCAGCGTGTACTTCGTCATGGAGTACCTCGAGGGCGTCGAGCTCGGCAGCGTGATCGAGCGCGAGGGTGCCCTCGACGTCGCCCGCGCGCTCCGGATCACCGGCCAGATCTGCCGCGCGCTGGCGGCGGCCCACCGCGAAGGCATCATCCATCGCGATCTCAAGCCCGAGAACATCTTCCTCATCACGCGCGACGGCACCGCCGACATCGTCAAGGTGCTCGACTTCGGGATCGCCAAGACGATGGAGGCCGAGGCGGCCCGCGAGCGCAAGCTGACGAGCCCGGGCATGGCGATGGGCACGCCGGAGTACATGGCGCCCGAGCAGGCCGCCGGGCGGCCGGCCGACGCGCGCACCGATGTCTACGCGCTCGGCGCGATCATGTACGAGATGACCACGGGGTCGCCGCCGTACTCCGGCGACAACTTCATGGAGATCCTGACGAAGAAGGCGACGGTCGATCCGCCGCCGCCGCTCACGATCCGACCCGAGCTCGCGCCCCAGGTCGGCGACCTCGTGATGGCGTCGATGTCGCGCAACCCCGACGATCGTCCGCAGACGATGGAGGCGCTCGAGTACGAGCTCAACAAGTGCCTGTCGGGCCGCGGCGTCGCGGTCGCGCAGATCCTCGGCATGACGACCGATGCGAACGTCATGCAGAGCCTCAACCCGGGGTTGTCGGTGCGGACGATCGACGAGGGCATCGTCCTCCCGCGCTCGGCGACGAGCCCGTCGATCATCGGCCGGTTCGGCACGCAGTCCAACGCCGAGCTGTTGCCTCCGATCGGCCCGACCGGCGTCACGCAGATGCCCCAGATCTCGACGAGCGGGCGCCTCATCGCGCCACGCTCCACCACGGAGCCGTCGTCGGCGCAGTCGACGAGCCTGCGCGCGCAGACGGCGCCGGTGGTCGGCGAGCCGGTGTCGGCACGGTCCGCCCCGCCCGCGGCCCAGGAGGAGAAGTTCGAGAACCGCGACGGCTATGCGTACGTCCGCGGTCACTACGAGTGGGAGAACGGGCAGTACGTCTGGAAGCCCGCTGCACCCGTCGCGACGACCTCGGCCGCGTCCTTGAGCGTCGACGTCATCACGAGCGGCAGCGTAGGCAGCCCGGCGGTGAGGCGCTCGGGCTTCGGCATCTTCGGCTGGCTCCTGCTCGCCGCGATCCTGTTCGGCGGCGTCGGCGCGCTGCTCTACGTCGCGCTCGGCGAGCGCGGCGCGCACGCCAAGGATCCGCTGCCCAGCGTCGACGACCCGGGCGCGCTCGACGGTTCGGATGGCTCGGCGCTGGTGGCCCAGCCCGATGCACCAAGCGCCGGCATGATCGTGGATGGCAGCGGCAGCGGCAGCGGCGGCAGTGACGTCGTCGATCCGAACCCCGCGAAGGAGCCGACCAAGGATCTGAAGGTCGATCCGAAGATCGATCCGAAGACCGGCAAGGCGATCAAGCCGCCGATCAAGACCGGCCTCAAGCCACAGACCGAGCCCAAGGACGCCAAGGGGCTCTACGAGCTGGCGCTCGCCGCCGAGCAGTCGGGGGACAACGAGGCGATCCTCGCGGCGTTCAAGAAGGTCGAGAAGTTCAAGCCGTACGCCGCCGAGGCCGTCTACAAGCAGGCGATGGCCGCGATGCAGCTCAACCGGATCGAGGACGCGCAGGCCCTCGCGGCCCGCGGTTTCAAGGGGTCGTACGCGACGCCGTCGAGGATCCTGTACGGCGACACGTTCTTCAAGTAGGGCGACATCGCACACGCCAAGGCGATCTGGGTCGAGATGCGAGCGAAGCTTTCCGGCGATGCCAGGACCGTCGTCACGCGCAAGATCGTGGCGTGCAACAAGGCGCTCAGGCTGCCCGAGAACGACAGCATCACGAACTGATCGCGCGCGTTCCCGGACGCCTCAGACCATCGAAACCGACGCCGACAGCGGGTCCTCCGACAGCAGCGTGCGCAGCGCATCGTGCGGCAGGCGGAACAGGAAGGTCGCCGACATCGCGGTGACGCTGGCAGATCGAGGCGCCGGCTCCACGAGCGACATCTCGCCGAAGAACTCGCCCCCGCCGAGGGTCGCGAAGGTCTGTGCCCCGCGGTGCACGGCCACCTGACCCGACAGGATCAAGAACAGCGCATCCCCCAGGCTCCCGTCGACGACGATCGGCTCGCCAGGGTTGTAGGACTCGATCTCGCCGGCCCGCGTGACCCGCTGGAGTTGCTCGGCCGCGAGGTGGACGAGCAGCGGATGCTTCTCCAGGAGGGTCGGATTCGCCACGAGCCCAGTATCACCACGGAGCCCGTGGGCCGCAAACCGGTGACCACTCGACTTGTCGGTGGATCGATCCCGCTGAGCGGCCGTGCGCAGCTAGAAGTTTGGTGTTGAACACCCACCCGCGGGAACGCGCGAGCGCGCGGTGTGGCGGCGGCGATTGTGGACGCCTCCGAGGGCTGCGCGGCAGTCATGAAGTCGACGAAGGCACCGT
>JAPLLF010000033.1 GCA_026387715.1 Pseudomonadota bacterium | reverse complement strand
GATGCTGCGCGACGAGGAGTTCGCGCTGACCGCCGAGTTCCGTACCGCGGTCGTGACCGCCCTCGCCTACTTCGCCGACCCGCACGACCTCATCCCCGACGAGGTGCCGGGCCTGGGCTATCTCGACGACGCGATCATGGTCGAGATCGTCCGGCTCGAGCTCCAGGCCGAGATCGACGCCTACGACGAGTTCCGCGCGTCGCTCGGCGAGCGGCGCGCGGTGCGCACCGCCGACCCCGACGCGTACACGAAGTTCCTCGACGAGAAGCGCGCCAAGCTGTTCGAGCAGCTGCGCGAGCGTCGCGGCAACTTCTACGACCACGGCTAGTACCTCACCACAGAGATTCTGACTGGTTCAAAATCTCCCCGAGCCTCGCGTCGACCTTGACCTCGACGTCGACGACCGAACGTCGAACCGGTCAAGAGCTCTGTGAAGCGGTACTAGTTCCTGCGATCGGCGCGCCGCAGCCGGCATGTAGCGTGCACGCGATCCCGTTGATGAAAGACAACCAACGACCGCACGATGGTGCCACGGCTCCCTCGGGATCGAAGTTGGGCGTGCCGCCCAGCTGATCGATCCTCTCCGCGGCCATCATCATGTGCTCGGTCTCGACCTTGGCGTACTCGCGGAACGTCGCGCTCGCGCTCTCGCTGGTGATGCCGACGACGGTGACCGCGTGCAGCGTGTACCGCAGCACGCAGACCAGCTCGGTCGCCACGATCGTCTGCAGCAGCGCGATCGACTGCGCGACGTCGAGGCCGTAGTCCTCGGTCACGGCCCCGTTCTCGAGGTGGAGCTTGGCTTGCGCGCGCAGCGTCTTGACGTCGCGCAGGAACACGCTCACGTCAAGGTACTGATGCGCTGCATGTTGGTCGTTTGTGTTGGGGCGCTGACGGCCTGCCTCAGCGAGAAGGTTGATGTGGTGGATCCGTTGTTCGTCTCCTTCGGGTTCACGGTCGAGGAAAATCCAGCGCTTCGGGAACGATAAAGAGTTCCTCTGGCGTCTCGATACGGCGCCTTCACACGATCCTATCAGGATCGACACTCGACGGGCGATTCCACGACGCGGTCGCGGATTGGGCTGCCCTCGATGAGCTCGCGCGGAGCGCGCGGCGCTGATGCGGGACGGCCTCGACACCGGGCACGCACCGCTCGCCGATGGCGGCGCGCTCGCGTACGCGATCCATGGACGCGCGCACGCCGGCCCGCCCGTGCTGCTCGTGCGGCCGCTCGGCGGGTCCATGGACCTCTGGGGGCGGTTCCGGGCGCGGCTCGCCGACGACTTCTGCGTGGTGTCGTACGACCTTCGCGGCACGGGCGGCTCGCGATCCGCGTGGGCATGGTCCACGACGCGCGGGCTCGCGCGCGATGCGATCTTCCTCCTCGATCACCTCGAGATCGCGCGCGCGCACGTGTTCGGGCTGTCGCTGGGCAGCATGATCGCGACCTGGCTCGCGGTCGACGCCCCCGCGCGGGTCGCGCGGCTCTGCCTGGCCTCGACCTGCGCGCGCGGGATCGAGGTCACGCGCACCGGCGTGCGACGCGAGCTCGCGCTGGCCTCATGCTTCCTCCACCGCGGACCCGAGGTCGAGCCGCGCCTCGTCGATCGCCTGCTGTCGTCGCGGTTCCGCGCCGCGCAACCCGTCGAGGTCGCGCGCATCGAGGCCGCGTTGCGCGCCGCGCCCGTCGCGCGCGCCGCGCTGTTGACCCACGCGCTGGCCGGCGTGCTGCACGACGCCCGCGGCGCACTCTCGACGATCGGCGCGCCCACGCTGGTGCTCGCGGGCGCCGACGACACGCTGCTGGGCACCGCGCCCTCGCACGCGGTGAGCGTCGCGATCCCGCGCGCCGTGTTCGCGATCGTTGCGGAGTCGGGTCACGATCTGACGCTCGAGCAGCCGATCGCGACCGCCGCGCGCGTCATCGCGCACTTCCGCGATCGGTGACGATCACCCTGCGGGTCAGCTCGTGTGGGCCGGGAGGGTGCCCTCACCCTCGTGCGCGACCAGGAGGTCGTGCATGTGGGTGGCGTGTCCTTCCTCTTCCTCGAGGATGTGCTCGAGCATGCGGCGCGTCGTCGGATCCTTGTCGCCGAAGTGGCGGATCAGATCGCGGTAATGCTCGATGACCAGGCGCTCGGCGACGAGGTTCTGCCTCACCATCTCGACGAGGTTGCCGCCGTTGCCGTATTCGGTCGCAGAGCGCGACGCGAGAGCTCGGCGAGGGTGGGATGGGCGCGGTCTACCTCGCGATCCATCCGGTGATCGGCAAGCGGGTCGCGATCAAGGTGCTGCACCCCAGTCTCGCGGCGGACGCGTCCACGGTGGCGCGCTTCTTCGTCGAGGCGAAGGCGGTCAACGAGATCGGCCACCCCAACATCGTCGACGTCAGCGACCTCGGGCGGATGACGACCGCGGCGGGCGCCGAGCTCGTGTACTTCGTGATGGAGTGCCTCGAAGGCGAGAGCCTCGCGGCCCGTCTGCGGCGTGGCCGACCCTCCATCGAGCTGGTCCGCCACGTCATCGGCCAGTGCTGTTCGGCGCTCGCCGCCAGCCATCGCACCGGCATCGTCCATCGCGATCTCAAGCCCGACAACATCTTCCTGTGCGCGCGGCCCGACGATCCGAGCTTCGTCAAGGTGCTCGATTTCGGGATCGCGAAGCTGACCGGCGACGGCGCGCACCACCCGACCCAGACCGGCCAGATCATCGGGACGCCGGCGTACATGGCGCCCGAGCAGTGCGGTGGTGGCGGGGAGGTCGACGCCCGCTCCGACGTCTACTCGCTCGGCGTCGTGCTCTACGAGATGCTCACCGGCGCCCTCCCGTTCGGCGGCAAGACGATGATGGACATGATCTCGGGGCACCTGTTCGCGGCCCCGCCGCCGCCGCGCGCTCTGGTGCCCTCGATCCCCGTCGATCTGGAGGCTGCGG
This sequence comes from Pseudomonadota bacterium, assembly GCA_026387715.1. Lineage (GTDB taxonomy): Bacteria > Myxococcota_A > Polyangia > Haliangiales > Haliangiaceae > JABFXX01. Next base: position 873 of record JAPLLF010000033.1, on the reverse strand, counting down.
CGTTGCGTGCGCTCGCGAAGCGCCCCGACGAGCGGTTCCAGACGATGGCGGAGCTCGCGCGCGCGATCGGCATGCCAATGGTCGCCGCGTCGCCAGCGGAGGCGCTGCTCGCGACCCAGGCGAGCATCAGCGCCATCGAGACCGATCGGACCCTCGCGCCGGAATCGTCGGCGCCTCAGCGCGCGACGCCACCGCCGGCCGCATCGCCGGCGCCACCACCCATGGCGCCGACGGCGACGGATGCGTCGACGCGCCCCCCACGACCGAAGGCGGCGATCGCGCTGGTGGCCTTGCTCGGCGCGGTCACGATCGGCGTCGGCGTGATGACGCTTCGGGCGCCCGCCGATCCCACGCGCGCCGTGTCGATGCCTGTCTACGCGGCCCCGCGCGCGCGGCTCGAGCTCCCCGAGATCACGATCGTCAACCGGGTCGAGAAGCCCGAGGCGCTGGTCGAGCTCGCGGCCGTCGGCATCTCGGCGCTCGAGCCGAGCGTCGATGCGCCGCTCGCGACGAATGCGGCGGCGGCCGGACTAGGAGCGCGGCATCGAGAGCGCGCGGTGGTCGAGGCGCTGGTCGCGAAGATTCCGCTCTAAACCGCCAACGCCGAACAGGTCGTGCGCGACAAGTACGCCGCGTTCGAGAGCGACCCGAAACGTGCCGCCGAGCTCGACCGGCTCGCGGCGGGCCAGGCCAGGCGCCTCGCCGCCGCGGGGGCGCAGCAGGAGCAGCTACGCGATCGCCTGCTCGCCGACCTCGAGCAGCACAAGCTCGCGCTGACGGCCGACGGGCTGATGTTGCGCGCCGAGCTGCTGGCCGAGCGCGCCGAGCTCCTCGCACGGCGCTCGACCGTCGACGAGCCGATCGCCGACTACA
>JAPLLF010000478.1 GCA_026387715.1 Pseudomonadota bacterium | reverse complement strand
CGCGGCGGCGCTCGCCGCGCTGCATGCCGGGGGCGTGATCCACTGCGACGTGAAGCTCGACAACGTGCTGGTGCTCGATGGTGGCGCGACCAGGCCGACGGTCAAGGTCGTCGACTTCGGCGTGTCGCGGCTCGTCGACGATCCCGAACCGCCGACCGCGATCGCCGGGACCCCGGCCTCGATGGCGCCCGAGCAGTGGCGCTGCGCCCCGGTCCCCGCGAGCGATGTCTACGCGCTCTGCTGCGTGCTGTACGAGCTGCTCACCGGCGCGCCGTTGTTCGATGGGTCGCTCCCCGAGATCATGGCCGCGCACCTCGAGCAGCGACCGCCGCGGCCGTCGTGGTTGCGCGCGATGCCCGACGAGCTCGAGCGCGTCATCCTGCGTGCGCTCGCCAAGGATCCCGCGCATCGTCCGACGATGGCGGACCTCGCGGACGAGCTCGCGCGCATGGACGATCAGCGGCGAAGCCGTGTCGGCGTGGTCGCGCGCGGCAGCGACGCGGCGATCGACGTCCTCGCGCTCGCGCGGCTCAGCGCCTAGCGGCGACGATCTTCACGCGTCGGGCGCCCGCGCGCTCCATCTCCGGGATGTCGAGCACGCTCGGGTCGATGATCCGCGTCGTCGGAAAGCCGGCGCCGACCAGCGCGGCCTCGGCCTTCGTCGACGTGTCGAACTGCAGGTGCACGCGTCCGCGTACGAACGCCGACAGCAGCCACGAGAAGCTGCGCACGAACGGATCGGCGTTGTCGTCGCCGAGCACGAGATCCGAGTAGTAGTGGCCGTGCGGGAACCGGGCGAGGGCGCGGGCGAACCGCCCCCACATCGCGACGGTGGTGTCGTGGTCGAAGTAGTTCACGAGCCCCTCGGTCACGATCGCGGTCCCGCGGGTCGGGTCGAGGGTCGCGCAGATCGCCTCGATCGAGGTCGGCCCGGTGTCGACCAGCGCGTCGATCTCCTCGGTGCGGTGATGCGGCCGCTCGCCGCCGAGCGCGCCGAGGATGCGCTGCTTGTTCGCGCGCATGCCGGGGAGATCGGCCTCGACGTACGTGATCGCGTCGCCGTACTGCTCGCGAAACCGCCAACCTCGGGGCGACAGGCCGGCGGCGACCTCGATGATCTGGCTGATCTCGCCGGCGGCGATCGCGCGCTGCAGCTGGAGGTCGATCACGCGATGCCGCGCGAGCAACATCCCCTCGAGAGAGGGTAGGCCCACGCGATGGAGCAGCTGGTTGGGCGCGTGGAGCAGCCGGTACATGAGCCGGCCGGGAGCCGTCGCGAACGCCTCGTGCGACTGACCACGCGCGTACCAGACGAAGCCCGTGTAGTGGGCCGTGGGCGAGATCGTTTCGGGATGGGGTCGCGCCATGTTTTCTAATAATTACAGAGATCTGGGGAGGAGATCTCCTCCGGATCGACGAAACGTTTTTAGGCGTTACGCTGTTCCTGTCAGCCACGTCGACTAGGGCCGAAATCTACTGAACATCAGACCAGTGCGGTAGCGTGTCTCCTATGCGAATCGCTTGTGTCCATATCCCGCAGTTCGCGCTTCAGTGCGTGTCTCGCCTCGATCCGTCGTTGCGACGGGCTCCCGTGGTCGTGGTCGGTGCCGGCCTCGATCCGGTCGCCGGGACGGTCACGCGGGTCGCGCTGCACAGCCCGATCGTGCAGGCGTGCTCGCGCGCGGCGTGGGCGCTCGGCATCCGGCTCGGCATGACGGCGACGGCCGCGCGCAGCTTGTCGCCGGACCTGCAGATCCTGACCGGCGACGCATCGATCGAGCGGGAGACCATCCGCGCGATCGCGGACGTGCTGGGGGGTATCGCGACGACGGACCTCGGCGGCCGGGTCGGCGTGGGTGGGGCCCACCTGGCGATGTACGTCGAGGTGCCGAGCAAGACCCGCGGGACGAGCTTCGGAGACCGGCTGGTCGAGACGCTCGACGAGCTCGGCTTCACGGTGCGCGTCGGCATCGCCGACGATCGATTCACCGCCTGGGTCGCCGCGGCGTATCCAGTGGCAGTGCCGCGCCCGCTGGGAGCCACCGCCGCCCGGGCCGGCGACGAGCACCACGACGATCATCCGCGCGTGATCTCGGTGCCGCGGGGCGGCTCGGCCGCGTTCCTCTCGCCGCGCCCGCTGTCGCTCCTGTCGATCTCGCCCGAGGTGCAGCACATGCTCGAGGCGCTCGGCGTGCACACGCTCGGCGAGTTCGCGGCGCTGCCCGCGCCGTCGGTGGCGCGCCCGCACGTCGCGGCGGCCGCGGGGGCCGACTATCAGGCGCTCGCGCGCGGTGAGAGCGGCAACACCCTGCGTCCGTACACCCCCTTTCCGGCGCCGGGGAGCTCGACGATGACGGCGCGCTCGGTGGTCGTGGATCTGGCGACGCCGGTGGCCGACTCGCCGTCGCTGGTCGACGTGATCGGCAACGCGGTCGGTGACGTGCCGCGTGGCGCACGGCTGCGGGTCGCGATCCTCGAGGAGGCCTTCGCGGATGGCGAGGCGATCGCCACCGGCACACGGACGCCGATGCCGATGCCGATGGCGCACGTGCCGATGCGCGCCCCCGCACGACGGAGCGTCAAGCCCGGCCAGATCGGGCTGCGCCTGGCGGACGTTGTGGACGCGGAGGCGGAGGCCGAGGCCGAGGCGGAGGCCGAGGCCGCCGCGAACGCCGGTGGCGAGATGATCGACCTCGTTCCGACGATGCTCGGCGTGGTCCTGGCGACGACGGGCAGCCAGCTCGACTGGCAGCTCACGTCGCCGTCGATGGACACGCACGCCATGCGCCACCGGCGCATGCGGCGTGGCAAGCATCGGGTGCGGCGTGCCCCGGTGGCGGCGCAGTCGCGGCTGTTCAAGATCGATGGCTAGGGCTGGCCAGGACGTTGCGTGGTATTCGAGCGTCATGAGCTCGAACCTGGAAGCCAAGCTTCGCGAGGCGTTGACCGCGTCGATGAAGGCGCGCGACACCAAGACCACGAACGTCATCAAGATGATCACGACGAAGATCATGGAGCGGCGGACCGCCGCTGCGCCCAAGAACGCCCCCGAGGACTTCAAGTGGGTCGTCGATGACGCGATGGTCCTCGACGTGCTCAACACCTACAAGAAGCAGATGGAGAAGGCGCGCACCGACTACATCGCCGCGGGCGATCGCGGCAAGGAGCTGCTCGCGGAGGCCGACTTCGAGATCAGCTGGTGCGCGAAGTGGCTACCGGAGGGCATGTCCGAGGCCGAGCTTCGCGAGGCCGTCACCAAGGCCGTGAACGAGCTCCCGGTCAAGGATCCGAAGATGGCCGGCAAGATCATCGGCGCGATCAAGAAGCAGTTCGGCGATCGCGCCGACGCGCAGCTCGCGAAGAAGCTCGCGGACGAGCTCCTCAAGTCGTAGTACAGCCCGGACAGCCGGGGCCGGCTACGCCTTCGCGGTCTTGAGCCAGGTCACGACCTGCTGCAGCTTGTCCGGTGCCGCCGTCGGGGCGCCGAGCTCGACGAGGTGGCGCATCACCGCGATGAAGCCGGCCTTGTCGTGCACGTCGCGGAACTGCTGCGTCCGGTCGTACATCGAGTCGAGCAGCGTGGCGCCGGCGCGATCGCGCTGGTCGAGCTTGAGGCCCTTGGCGCACAGCGCATCGAGGATCTCGTTCTCGTCGCTCTTCTCGTGAAAGGTCATCAGCTCGAACAGCGGGGTCTGGCCGTCGTCGTCGGCGAGGTTCGGATCGGCGCCGAGCGCGAGCAAGCGCTCGATGAGCGCGCGTCGGTTCGCGCCGCGATTGCGGGCGATCACGTGGTGCAGCGGCGTCTTGCCGGCGACGTCGCGCACGTTCGGATCGACCGGGACGGCGAGGAGCCGCTCGGCCACGGCCTGCGGACCGCGCTCGTTCATCGCGAGGTGGATGGCGGCGAGGCCGCGCGTGCGGTTGTTCGGGCCCTTCGACACGCTGCTCATGTCGAGCACGCACGGATTCGCGCCCTTGGCACACAGCTCGTTCACGCGCTCGAGCGCACCGTCGTTGACCGCGACCATCAGCGCGCGGTCGTCGTCGGACATCGGCGTGAGCGTCTGGGCGAGGAGCCACAGCTTGGTGTCGCCGCGGGCGTCGTCGAGCGGGGCGTGCCCGGCGCGATCCTTGGCGCGGACATCCGCGCCTGCCTCGACGAGGAACTTCACGAGCGGCAGGGCGTCCCAGTAGGTCGACCCGGCGGCGAGGTGGAGCGGCGTCTTGTCGTCGGCGTTGCGCACGTCGACCGGGATCTTCGACGCGAGGATCGCGCGAACCTCCTCGGTCGCCGAGCCCTGCGCCGCGAGCACGTGGAGCACGGTGCTGCCGGCGGCATCGGGGACCGTCGCGTCGGCGCCGTGCTCGATCAGCGTCTGGTAGGTCGCCGCGCCTCGGGCGCTCTGCGCCGCCAGGGTGAGGAGCGGGGTCAGGTTCTTGCGTTGCGCGTTGGGGTTCGCGCCACCGTCGAGCATCGCCGCGAGACGCGTCGGGAGCTCGCCGTCGGTCCAGTCGACCAGCGCCGCGAACATCCGATCGTCCTTGTCCGTCTGCGGGCGCTCCGAGAACGGGACCGTGTCGACCGGCGCCGTCCGCGCGGCCATGTACGCGATGATGTCGGCGCGGCCGAAGCGCTGGGCGAAGCTCAGGGCGGTGTCACCCGCCGTGTTCTTGTAGTCGAGGTTCGCGCCGCCTTGCTCGACGAGCAACTTCACGACGTCGAGGTTGCCGTTGCGGATCGCCGCCATCAGCAGACTGTCGCCGTTGGAGTTGTACGGGAGCGCGTCCGCGCGCAGCCCGCTCTTGAGGAATTTTGCGATCGTCGGGAGGTCGCCCTTGTAGCAAGCCGCGCCCAGCTTCTGGAATCGTTTCGGATCGGGTGCCATTGAACCTTAAAGTTCTTCGTTCTGTGATTCGAGCGCCGGGATCGTGGCGACCGCCTGGTTGCCGCGATTTGGGTCGCGTGATTCGTCGATCAGTCGCGCACCTTCCATGAGGAGGTGCGTGGTCGAAGCCCCGACTCGATCGACACCCTCGACGAGGCACGTGATGAACTCGAATTCACCGGCACCCCACGTGAGTAGGTAATAGACGCACTCGGCATCGACAGGCTCGTCGGCGGTGTCGAGGCGGGCGTGGACGACCTTGCCCTCGCGGACGAGGACCTGCGCGGTCGGCATGTCCGAGGCGCGCAGCGTGAGCAGGCCGGTCTTGCGCTCCATCTCGATGAGCACGAGGAGCGACGACAGGCCGACCTGGGAGAGGTCGCCACGCAGCGACGAGCCGCCGAGCTGCTCGCGGGTCTCCTGGACGCTCTGCGCGGTTCGCCGGAGCGTCTTAGCGACCCGGAGATCGAGCTCCTCGAACCGGAACGGCTTGGTGACGTAGTCGTCGGCGCCGAGCCGGAAGCCCCGGATGCGATCGTCCTCGGAGGACAGCGCCGTCAGGAAGATGACCGGCATCATCGCGAGCTCGGCATGCGACCGCAGCTGGCGGACGAGCGACCAGCCGTCGAGCTTCGGCATCATGACGTCGGTGATCAGCAGATCGGGCGGACGCGCGAGGGCGCGCGCGAGGGCGTCCTCACCATCGACGGCGGTCTCGACGTTATATCCCCGCTTCTCGAGCACGGTCGCGACCATGCGCAAGATCCAGGCGTCGTCATCAGCGACTAACACGTGGGGTGCCATCGCGTCCTAGAGGGTAGGGGGCATGTACGGTGTTGGCAATCTCAGGGAGTCGTCGCTGGAGGTGACCCCGGGTGATCGGGAGGCAGCTCGTCACGAACAACCGAAGTGGACCACGTACCACGATCTCGAAGTGCGATGTGCCCATCACGGAAAGCGATCGCCACCCGGTGCTGGCGATCCACGACGATTCCGACTGCCGGGGAGGTAGCAGCGGCAACCACCGACTCCTGAGCCAGCTTCTTGTCCACGACCAGGAGCACGATCCCCTCTCGATTCTTGCCGATCGCGGCAAGTTTGCCATCCCCAGTAGGTGCGGCCACCTGGATGGTCAGGCCAACCGGCCATGGGATCAGCTTGCCGGAGCGGAGATCGAATGCGCCTCGGTCGGCGATCGCCCAGCGGTCGTCGAGCAGCCGGGCGCTGTCCGGCACGTTCGCGACCGGCTTGCCGCCAGGCATCCGGAACACGCCCCGATCGGTCCGGACGACGACCCCGCCGGCTCCGGCGGCGAGCGCCAGCACGGCGCCTGGTGCTTGCCCGATCTTGAGGGTCCTGTCCGCCGCGCCCTTGTCGAGATCGAAGACGTCACGCCCCAGCGCGGCGACGCCCCGTCCGGTCCCGGCGATCGCGCGCCCCTTCTGGGCGAGCCGGATCGCGGTCCAGCCGTTCGACTCGAGCCGGTACACCGCGCCTCCGGCACCGACGACGACCCCGGCGACGTCGCCACGACCGACGGTGTCGATCTGTGCCGCGATGGTCGACGGGAGCGTGCGCGCCCAGCCCTTCGCATCGGGGACGTAGATCTGGCCGACCGGCCCGAGCGCGATCACCCGGCCAGCGTCGTCGGTCGGGGCGAGCGCGACCAGCCGCGCGTCGGCGAGGTCGTCGGCGCGGGCGCGGCGCGGCGCGAGCGCGACCCGACGCAAGCTTACTTCGTCTCGGGCTTCGTGGTCGGGGCGGGCGGCGTCGCCGGCTTGTCCGCCGGCTTGTCGGTCTTCTTGGGGCGGGCCTTGAGCGAGAAGCCGCACGCGTGCAGCTCGTCCAGCGACGACGCCTTGATCGCGCAGTCGACCGCGCTCTGCTTCGAGCCGCCACGGCACCGTCGGATCTCACCGTTGATATCCGAGTCGGCGGCCTTCTCGGTGCCCATGACGATCGACATGTTGACGATCGCCTTGCGGCAGGCCTCCTCGGAGGGCTTGTTGCATCCGCTCTGGGTCACTGCCGTGACGATCAGAGCCAGTAGTGCGGTGCGAATCATGACCACCCCTTCGCCGCGGACTGTACCAGCTCGCGCGCGCGTTCGAGATCCTGGCTCGTGTCGATCTCCCGCCACTCTCCGTCGATCAGGATCGGGTCGACGCGCGTGCCACCGTCGATCAGCTCCTGCCACAGGTCGGTCAGGTACGCGTTGCGATACGTCGCGGCGCGCTGGAACGGCTCGGTCTCGCGCCCCGCGTAGCGGGCGGCGATCCGATCGAGCATCGCGCCGCTCGCGGTCGCGCCCGCGGCATCGAGCTTCGCGAGCCCGATGAACTCGCCGACCGCGTCCGGCACCGGCAGCGCCTTCTTGCCGACGCGCGCCACGCCGCCGTCGGGCGCCAGGTCGGAGACCTCGCCCTCCTCGAGCGGATGCTCCGTGCGACCCTCGTAGATCGTGCGGAACGCGCGGTCGATCACGAGCCCGATCGACGCCGGCGAGGTCGCCGCGGCCCGCGCCACCGCGGGCGTGAAGATGATGTCGCTGTAGGTCAGGTAGGTCGGCGCGTCGAGGTACGCGCGCGCCTTGGCGAGCGACAGCAGCACGTTGTTCGTCTGCCACTCGGCGTTGTCGACGAACTCGACGTGGGGGATCCCCAGCCCGCGCACGAACGACTCGAGGATGTCACCGCGATATCCGCGGATCACGACGAGCTCCTCGACCCCGACGCTCGCCAGCGCCCGCCACACCCAGCCGAGGATCGGGTGCGCGCCGACCGGGACCATGCACTTGGGGATCTCCTCGGTGTGCGGACCGAGGCGTCGGCCGCGGCCGGCGGCGATCAAGATGGCGCGCTTGGGGGTCATCGACGTCATTTCGTGAAGCGTCCGAGCCGGAGGAAGATCGACGCGAAGCTCTTGAGGAAGTAGAGCGCGTTCACCGACGCGTACGCCCAGAAGAAGATGTCGAACCGATCGAACGCCGCGCAGACCAACAGGTATTGCGGGTAGTGGACGACGATCCGGGCGAGGAACTCGATGCCGTTGAGGACCATGCCGATCGGCCCGGTCCGCTTGCCGACCTCTGCCGGCTGTCCGTCCTCGGTGGGCGGCTTGGCGCCGTACTCCGGGCGCCGCATGAACGAGGTAAACGAGATGCCCGCCGCGAGGCAGAACAGCGCGGCGATGCCGATCACGAGGAACCACGGGTTCGCCGGGTGCTCGAGCCACAGGCGGACCGCGGTCGAGCCGATCAGCAGCATCGCCTTGAGCTCGTCCATCAGGAAGTCGAGCAGGTGGCCGAGCGGCGAGGCGAGCTTCCGGAGCCGGGCGAGCTGGCCGTCGGCGCAGTCGAGGATGAACGAGAGCTCGAACGTGACCGTCGCGAGCACGAGCCCGAGCCAGCTGCCGGGGGTGAGCACGAGCAGCGCGCACGCGATCGCGGCGACCACCGCCGACATGAACGTCACCTGGTTCGGGGTGATCGGGGTGTTGCGCAGCGCGTACACGACGACCGCGGCCGGTGGCCGCGCCACCCACTCGGTGAACCAGTTGATGTCGCGCTTCTTCTTCGAAGCACGATAGATCTGCGCGATCTCGGATACTGCTCCCATCGGGAGCGGACCTTACTATCGCGCCAGCTCGGCGACGAGGCGGCCGATCAGCTTCTTGCAGTCCGCGAACACGCCGGGCAGCTCGCGATCCTCGTCGAGCGTCTCGACCAGCCAGGTCGCGTCGAGCATGCGGGCCCACACGAACCAGTCGTCCGGGAGGATCTCGCCCTCGCGACCCGCCTCGCGGTACCCCCGCGCGAAGTCCGCGCGGAACGGCGCGTCGTATCGCATGCCGTAGCGGAACAGCGCGCCGATATCGACCAGCGGGGCGCCCGCGGCCATGGTCTCCCAGTCGATCACGCCCGCGATCCGCCAGCGATCGCCGTCGGCCTGCTGCACGATCAGGTTGCGGCTCCCGAAATCGCCGTGCGACAGGCACAGCGGGCCCCAGGCGAGGTTGTCGCCGACGGCGTCGTACGCGCGGCGGAGCGCGTCGGAGACCGGGGCACCGAGGCGTTCGCGCGGCCGCCCGTCGGTGAGCAGGGCGTGGGCGCGCTCGACGATCGGGGCGAGGGCCCAGCTGCCGGGGGCGTCGGTGCGCGCCATCCACGCGAGCAGCCGTCCGAGCGGCTCGGCGAGCGAGGCGAACACCGCCGCGGGCTGCGTGCGCCGGCACTCGTCGAGGGTGATGCCCTCGACCCAGCGATACACGATCGCGTGCCGCCGGTCGTCGGCGCGCACGACCTCGGGCACCGGCAGCACGCCGTGCAGCTGGCGCAGGGTCGTGAGCTCGTCGCGAAACGGCGCGACGCCACCCGCGTAGTGCTTGACCGCGAACGACGCGCCGCCGGCGAGCGTCACGCGATGGATGGTGTTGGTGAGCCCGCCGTCGACGCGCATCACCTCGATCGGGTCGCCGCCGACCAGCTCCGCGAGCTCGCCGGGAGGCACCACGACGAGGCTCTCGATCCGCGCCTCGTCACCCGGGAAGTCGTCGCGCGGCATCTACGTCGGCTCCTTGGGATCGACGCCGGGGTCGGTGTCCTGCAGCGGCGCCGGGACCAGGTCGGCCGACACGCCGCTGGCGGACAGCCGATCGATCGTCGGGACCGTCGACGTCGACGCGAACCCGATCCCCGAGAAGCGATTCGCCGGATCGCGTTGTCGCTGCCCCACGAGCAAGTACGTGTTCATCATGCCCTTCCCCTTGATCTCCAGCGGCTCGCGCGCCTCGAAGTCGAACTGATCCCGGAGCAGCAGGTAGGTGGCCTCGGTGACATGCACCCGACCCGGCAGCCCGTGCGACTCCATGCGGCTCGCCGTGTTCACGGTGTCGCCCCACAGATCGTAGATGAACTTCTTGGTGCCGATCACGCCGGCCACCACGGAGCCCGAGTGGATGCCGATGCGGATCGCGAGCGGCTGCCCGACCTTCTTGGAGTAGGCGGCGAGCCCGAGCTGCATGTCGATGCCCATGTGCGCGATCGCGACCGCGTGATCGGCGATCGGCTGGGGCACGCCCGCGACGACCATGTACGCGTCGCCGATCGTCTTGATCTTCTCGAGGCCGTGCTTCTCGGCGAGCCGGTCGAACATGCTGAACAGCTCGTTGAGCATCGTCACGAGCGCCTCCGGGGAGGTCACCGCGGACAGCGACGTGAAGCCGACGAGGTCGGCGAACATCACCGACACGGCGTCGAACCGATCGACGATCAGGCTCTCGCCGCGCTTGAGTCGGTCGGCGATCGGCCCGGGCAGGACGTTGAGCAGCAGCCGATCGGAGACGACCTTCTCGGCCGCGAGCTCGGACGTGCGCTCCTCGACGAGGCCCTCGAGGTTCTCGCTGTGGTGCTGGATCGTCGACGCCATCTCGTTGAAGCGCTCGCCCAGCTGGCCGATCTCGTCGGTCGAGGTGACCTGGGTCCGCGCCGCGAAGTCCTTGTCGGAGAACCGCTTCACCGTCGCGGTGAGCCGAAGGATCGAGCGCGTGAGGACGGTGCCGAGCGCGATCGAGACGAGCAGGGCGAGCGCGATCACGGCCAGCGAGATCCAGATCGCGAGGTTGCTGGCCTTGGCGAGCGCCTCGCGCATCTCCTTGTCGGAGATGTCGACGCCGAGGACCCCCAGGCAGCGACCGCGGGCGTCGCGCAGGCCCTTGCCGGCGCTGTCGGTGAGCGGCACGTAGGCCGAAACCGAGTTGACGTCGAACTCCTCGTCGTGGACGAACGCGGGCTCGTAGCGAGGCTCGCACGTGGTGAGCGCTTCGACGAGGAGCGGGATGTCCTCGGCGGGATACACCTTGCCGTAGTGCGAGATGCCCCCCTTGGGAATCTCCTCGCCCTTGCTGCGCTTGTTGCGGAGCTCGAGCACGTCGGCGTCGACGAGGAAGCGCGGCTTGGTCGGATCGTCCGTCGGGACGAGCAGGTACGCGAACCGCAGCAGGTTGTCGGGCTCGATCGCGCGGAGCCCGCGCAGCTCGGCGTAGATGTTCTCGTAGTCCTTGCCGTGCTCGACCCGCTCGACGGCGGCGTCGTCGTCGAGCGTGTCGTCGGTCGCGGCCGGGATCGTGCCGATCGCGTCGCGCAGGCGCGCGAACGCCGCCGGATCGATCGTCCGGGTGCCGACCAGCGTGATGTCGCGCAGGCGCGCGCGGACCTCGTCGCCGAGCTGCGTCTCGATGAAGCGATACAGAAAGAACGCCAAGAGGACGCTCACCGCGGAGCTGGTCAGGAAGAAGGCGATCGTGAGCTTGCGGCGGAGACGCACAAAACCCCAAGGACCAAAAGAAGCCGGCGAATCCGGCCCCCCAACCTACCACCGAAAAGCGCTTGCTCGTCGTCGGACGCAAGGCTAGCGTGCGCCCCGAATCAACTAGTCACCACGGGGTATTTAGGATGCAAGAGCACACGATCCCCGAGTCCCTCATCGAACAGATCCGTACGGGCAAAGCTGCCCTGGTCGTCGGTGCCGGAATCGGCGTAGCCAGCTGGAAACAACTCCTCGAGCGGATGACCAAGTCGCTCGAAACGCGAGGGCGCGAGGGCGACGAAGCCGCCTCCCGCGACCTCGAGAAGCTCTTGCACAAGGGCTCGCTCGTCCGCGCGGTCGGGTTCCTCGCCCGGTCGCTCGGCGAAGAGACGTGCGATCGGATCGTGCGCGACGCGTGGGCGGCCCCCGCGGAGACGCCGGCCTTGCCGCGCGCGCTCGCGAAGCTCCCGTTCCGGCACGTGTGGACCACGTTCCCCGGCGACATCATCGAGCACGCGTTCGAGACGGCCTCGCCGGCCGACTGGCCGCCCGCGCGGGTCGTCACCTACCAGGAGCTCGGCGAGCTGTCGCCGCGTCGCCGCACGATCGTGAAGATGCTCGGCGACTTCGACACCTACGTCGTCACGCCGCGCTCCGTGCGCCGCGCCCTGTCGCGCGCCGTCGATCTGCGCGACTACGCGCGCAAGCTGTACGTCGAGGGATCGCTCGTGTTCGTCGGGTTCCGCTACGGCGATCCCGATCTGTCCGCGCTCCTCGATCGCGTGTTCGGCATGTTCGAGCCACCCCGTGGCACGCACTACTTCCTCGGCGCCGGCATGGGGCCAGTCGCCGTCGACGAGCTCATGGCCGATCACCACGTCGAGGTCGTCAACCTCCCGGGGCGCGGCGGCGACGAGACCGCCCAGATCTCGGTGCTCGAGTGGCTCGACGCGCTGGCGGGTGCCTGCACCGAGGCCAACGTGACGCTCTCGCAGGCGCGCCCGGACGCCGACGACGTCGACGGCTGGCTCGCGCTGCTCGCCGACGGCGGCGAGGACGCCGAGGACGCGATCGCGCTGATCGAGCGCCGCGCGCGTGACGCCAAGGAGTGGGAGACCGTCGTCGAGGTGCTGCTCGGCCGCATCGAGGTCTCGGGCGATGGCCCGGACCGCGCGGCCGTGCTGCGGCAGCTCGCCGAGGTCTACGAGACCGGCATGGGCGATCTGTCGCGCGCCTTCGAGGCCGTGACGACCGCGTGCCAGATCGCGCCCGAGGATCCGTCGAACGCGAGCGAGGCCGAGCGCCTCGCCGCCGCGACCGGCAACTGGGCCGACCTCGCCGCCGTGGCTTCCGAGATCGCGACCGAAGCCCAGGAGCCCGCCATCGCCGCCGCGTGGTGGGCGCGGCTCGGTGGCTGGTACTCGGCGCGCCTCGATCGTCCCGACTACGCGCTGCCGACGCTGCGCCGCGCGATCGAGCTCGACGCCACGAACCGCCCCGCGTACGCCGCGCTCGCCGACGTGCAGCGCAAGCAGCAGAAGTGGGCGGACCTCGCCGAGACGCTGCGCGCGCACGCCGAGATCGAGACGGACCCGTCGACGAAGGTCGACCTCCTCCTCGGCCTCGGCGATCTGTGCGAGAGCCAGCTCGCCGCGTCGTCCAAGGCGATCGACGCGTACCAGCAGGCCGTCGATCTCGACGAGAGCTCCGACGACGCGCTCGCCGCGCTCGAGCGCTTGTACCGCCGCGACGAGCGGTGGGCGAACCTCGCGAAGATCCTCGATCGCCGCGCGGAGATCAGCGAGGCGAACGGCGACGCCGGGCGCGCGACCGCGATCCGTCGCGAGCTCGCGACGATGCGCGCCGAGAAGCTCGGCGATCTCGAAGGGGCCATCGCGCGCTACGAGGCCGCGGTGTCGGCCAACGGCAGCGACGCGGCGGCGCT
>JAPLLF010000225.1 GCA_026387715.1 Pseudomonadota bacterium | reverse complement strand
GATCCGCATCGCCTCCCCTTGGTACCACCCCGCTACCCCAGGTCGCGACCTCACCGGCTACCCGAGCTTGGTGGCTGAACGATCAGCCGCCGCCAACCTCGCGGACTTGTTCGCGCCGCGGGTGGCGCGCGGGTTGCTGTAACCCCCTCCATGTCGAAGTTGCTGACCGGTCTGGTGTCCATCGTCTCGCTCGTGTCCGGGATCGCCGCCTGCGGTGGGACCGAAGCGGCCGACCCGGCGGACAACCCGTTCACCGCCGACCTGAGCGACCCGGGCAAGGAGGACTCGGCCTACCTCAACCCCGATGGCGCCGAGGTCGAGATCGATCTCGAGGGCGACGTCGCCGGCCCGGACTACCAGCTCGACGACGCGCCGGCCGCGCTCGGCCAGTTCGCGCTGACCTACTTCCGCAAGAAGGAGCTGATGTACATCGAGTCGCTCGCCGAGGACGCCAGCGCCGCCGATCGCGCGGAGTGGCTCGTCGGTGGCACCTGGTACACGAAGGCGACCTTGCCGGCCGGCGCCGCGCGCACGCACTGGCGGCTCCGCGGCCTCAACACGGTCCTGCTGTTCGCCGCGGCCAAGGACGCCAAGGTCGGGCTGACGTTCGCGGCGAAGGCGCCGGCGAAGCCGTTCTCGATCTACACCGACGCCGGCAAGACCTGCGCGGACGACGACGATCACATCGGCCTCGATCAGTCGGTGTACTGGTACCGCTGGGAGCCGGAGCAGACGAGCTGCAAGGTCGCGCTGCAGGACCTCAAGGTCACGGTCACCAAGACGTTCCCCAAGACGCAGTCGTCGGTGTACCCGGAGTTCGATCAGCTCCTCGCCGACAAGAAGCTCACGACGGTCATCCTGTTCGGCCAGATCGACGACGGCCCGATCACGGACAGCGAGACCGGCATGCAGTCGTTCACGCGCTACGCGCGCTGGCTCAAGGACGCGAAGTTCGCCGAGGTCACCGCGCCGCTCGGCAAGCGGTTCGAGAAGGTGGTCAACGGCACGACCGTCCAGATCGATCTCTACTCACCGCGCGAGTTCTCGGGGCTCGACGACTTCGGGCACTTCGCGAACTTCCAGAAGGCGCTGTCCGAGCACGAGATCGTCGCGTGGGACGGGCACTCGATGCTCGGCGGGTCGGACTTCTGGACGCGCCCGAGCTATCCGTCGAACTACCAGATCTTCCTCTACGGCGGCTGCCTCGGCTACGAGTACTACGTCAAGCCCATCCTCCACGGCAAGGGTGACTCGTGGGCCAAGCTCGACATCATGTCGAGCGTCGTCGAGGTGACCGCGAGCGCGAACGAGTTCGCGGGTCCCGCGATCGCCAAGATCGTCTGGGCCATCGACCACGGCAACCGCGCGTCGTGGCGCTCGATCCTCATGACCGTGCGCAACAACGTCGGCGACTCGACGTTCGGCGTGTCCGGCGTGCGCGACAACTGCTACTCGCCGTACGGCAACCGCTGCCACTGAGGGCTCAGAGTCGTCGAACAAGGCTCCGGGCTGGAGGGCGAGGTTGACGTTGACGTTGACGTTGCTCTCGACTTTGACCCACAGACGTTGAGTTTGATGGCGACGTAGAGGTTGACCCCACCGTCGACCTCGAGCTTGACCGAGTTCAGATCATCTTCGTCAGCATTGCCACGATGCTGGTCAGCAGATCCAGACCGCGCTCGTATCGGTGTGACTTGATCGTCTCCTGGGTCCTCATGACGTCGAGGACCGCAGCGCACTCCATCGCTGACCCTCGGGCGATCGTGTAGTACTTCGTGACGTCGGGACGCGACGTCCGGCCTGCACCCTCGGCGATGTTGAGGGGCTGGGACTGTGCGGCGCGGCGCAGCTGATCGGCGATGTCGGCGTGGCCCTTCGACGGAAGCTCCGCGATGATCTCGAGCGCGAGGGCGAAGAACTCGATCGACCGTTGATAGACCTCGAGGCGTTGAAAGCTCAGCATGCTGCCCGTGTCGGCCATGGGGCTCGATGGTTGCTTGTGGGGCGGAGTCAACGTGCAAGGTCAAGGGTGGGGTCATGGTCAACGGCGCCGTCGATGGGCTTGCCCGCATTCCGTGGACACCGGTTATGCGGCTGCACGCTCGAAATCCATCGGGCTCAGGTAGCCCAGGTACGAGTGTAACCGTGTCGGGTTGTAGAAGCCCAGGATGTAGTCGACGACCGCATCACGTGCTGCGGCTCGACTCGTGAAGCGACTGCCGCATTCGAAGTCGAGCGTGCTGAAGAAGCTCTCAGCCACCGCGTTGTCCCAGCAGTTCCCCTTGCGGCTCATGCTGCAGATGATGCCGTTCTCGTCGAGGACGTCCTGGTACGCTCCGGCCGCGTAGGTTGTGCCGCGGTCGGAGTGATGCACGAGGCCCGGCTCGGGCTCGCGCTCGGCAAGTGCCATCCGCAGCGCCGCGAGCGTGAGCTGCTCGTCGTTGTGCGTCGACGTCGCCCAGCCCACGACGCGGCGCGAGTAGAGGTCGAGCAGCACCGCGAGATAGAGCCAACCCTCGTCGGTCGCGAGGTACGTCACGTCGCCCACCCAAATGCGGTCGGGCTCGGGAACCTCGAAGTTCCGCCCGAGCAGGTTCTTGGGCGTCTTCCAGTCGTGTGTCGACTCCGTCCTGCAGTACCGACGCTTCGGCCGTGCGCACAAGCCGTTCTCGCGCAGGATGCGCGCGACGCGATGACGACAGACGTGGAGCTCGCGATGGATTCGCGGGCTGCCGTACCGTCCCTTCTTCGCCTTGAACATTGCGCATACCTCGACGGTGAGTTGGCGATTCGCGCGCGTCCGTGCGCTGTCCTCACGCGCGCACCAGGCATAGAAGCCACTGCGTCGAACTTCGAGAACCTTGCACAGGACCGACACCGGATAGTT
This sequence comes from Pseudomonadota bacterium, assembly GCA_026387715.1. GTDB lineage: Bacteria > Myxococcota_A > Polyangia > Haliangiales > Haliangiaceae > JABFXX01. The sequence continues at coordinate 402 of JAPLLF010000225.1, read as the reverse complement.
GGCCCTCTCCGCCTCGATAAACGCGAACCTCAACGGTTTCGGTTGGCGAAGAAGGCCGTCGCTTTTCCCAATATCTCGACCTCCATCTCGAGGCGGGCCTTGTCCTTGCGGAGCTGGGTGAGCTCCACCTCTATCTCGGAGGGCGTCAGCGACCCCGGCGCTACCGGCGCCACCACCAGCGTGTCCCTGCCGAGGCGATGCACCCAATTGCCCAGGACATTGACGTGGAGCCCGAGTTCGCGCGCCACGACCGAGATGGGTTTCTGCCCGCTCTCGAAGATACGGACCGCCTCGCGTTTGAATTCCATCGTGAACTTGCGCCGTTTCTTTCTCATCATCGGCCACCTCATTCTGGCAGGTCCCTGCCTTGAAGAAGTGTCCACAAACGACGGGCAAGCCCAT
>JAPLLF010000515.1 GCA_026387715.1 Pseudomonadota bacterium | reverse complement strand
CTCCGACACGCGGTCCCGGCAGAACTCGGTGCCAGAGCGGAACGCGTCCTCGGTGGTCGGGGACTTGCCCAGCGTCATTCGCTGATCAGATCAAACGTCGTCGTCGACGACAACCAAAAAACACCAAACTTCTAGGCTCGTGCCGGCGTCGATCGTGGCGCAATTCCTGTCGTGCAGTCACGCTGGGGCCTCGCGGCATAACGCCGCGTTTAGCGCGCCGGGGGCTTCTCCGATCCGCCGACATCGTCGAAACTCGATCGATGCCGAGCGGTCTCGACACGAAGGTGACCGAGGCGAGCGGCGGCTATCGCCCGGGGAACACGCCGTCCCCGACGCGGCGCACGCCGCCGGAGCTCGCGATGTCGCTGGATCTGCTCGATCCGAAGGCGTCGCTCGCCACCCGGCTCGACGCGCTCGAGGACGTCGCCCGCTGGGTGATCGAGATCCCGACGGTCAAGCGGCTGCTCAAGCCGGCGCCGCTCCAGCTCGCGCGCCTGCGCACGCTGGTCTCGGCGCTCGCGGTCAACCCGACCTATCGCGAGCGGTTCGCCGGGGTCGTCGGCTCGATCCTCCGCGACACCTCTGCCGTCGCGCTGTTCGCCGAGGCCGGCATGCCCAACGATCGCGGGCTCGGCAGCGAGACGATGGATCGCATCGCCTCGCGGATCCTGCCGCGCCCGCCCGACGACGAGGATCTCGAGCGCTTCGTGTCGCGCGTGTTCCGCACGACGCGCGACTGCGCGTGGCTCGAGGTGGTGCCGCTCGACCTCCTCGCCGAGCTCGGCAACCTGATCGCCGCGGGCGACGCGTGGCGGCCGATCCGCGAGGCGATGGCCGACGCGGTCGCGCTGCTGTGCACGCGGATCTCCGCGCTCGGCCTGTCGGCGCACATGCGCGAGCGCAGCGATCCGATGCTCGTGCGCGACTCGCCGTTCTTCCGGCTGCCCCACTCGCCGCTCGAGCAGCTGCCGATGTTGATCCTCGAGAGTCGAGCGCAGCTCTCGAGCATCCGGAAGCGCCTCGAGACCGCCGGGGTGTCGGTCGACGTCGTCTACTGCATCGACGCGATCCGCCGCATGCTCGCGCGCATCGAGAAGATGCTGCCGTTCCTCGGCACGCGCGGCGATGCCCACGATCGCGCCGGCGCGGCGCGCGACCTGCTCGGCGCGCTGACCTCGGGCCGCATCCAGGACTCGAGCCTGCGCCAGCTCGGCAAGCAGAACCTCGCCCTGCTCGCGCAGAAGGTCATCGAGCGCGTCGGCCACACCGGCGAGCACTACGTCACGACGACGCGCCGCGAGTACTGGTTCATGATGCTGTCCGCCGCGGGCGGCGGCGCGCTGACGGCGTTCACCGTCATCTTCAAGTTCCTCCTCAAGTGGGCGCACTTCGCGCCGTTCCTCGACGGCTTCACCGCCGGCCTCAACTACTCGATCTGCTTCGTCGCGATGCAGCTCCTCGGGCTGACGCTCGCGACCAAGCAGCCGTCGATGACCGCCGCAGCGCTCGCCGCGACGCTGCGCGAGAGCAAGGGCGACCCATCGCTCGACGAGCTGGTCACGCTCATCAGTCGCATCACGCGATCGCAGTTCGCGGCGGCGTGCGGCAACGTGCTCACGGTGATCCCGGTGGTGCTCATCCTCGACGTGCTGATCGTGCAGGTCACCGGCGACCACTTCCTCGACGCGGCGACCGCGGCGAAGGAGATCGCGTCGTTCCATCCGTTCAAGACGCTGACCATCCTGTTCGCCGCGTACACCGGCGTCCTGCTCTGGCTGTCGAGCCTCGGCGCCGGCTACCTCGAGAACTGGGTCACGTTCCGTCGCCTGCCCGAGGCGATCCGGCACCACCGGCTCGGCAAGGTCGTCGGCTGGAAGCGGATGGACAAGTTCGCCAACTTCCTGACCAACTACTCCGCCGGCATCGGCGGCAGCGTGACGCTCGGCATGCTGCTCGGGATGACGCCGAAGATCTTCGCGTTCTTCGGGCTCGGCATCGAGACCCGGCACATCACGCTATCGACCGGCTCGCTCGCGTTCGCCGGCTGCACGCTCGGCGCGGGCGCGATCACGGCCGGCTCGTGCCTGGGCATCGTGCTCATCGGCATCATGAACTTCGGCGTGTCGTTCGTCCTCGCACTGTCGGTCGCGCTCAGCGGACGCGACGTGTCGAACCGCCAGCGCCTCCGGCTCGCCGGGCAGGTCGGCCGCGTGTTCCTCCGCCGGCCGTTCAACTTCTTCTACCCGCCGAAGAACGCCGGCCAGCCCGGCTCGACCCCCACCGGCGCGTCGCCACCCCCCGCGCACTAGGCGCCAACGCGAGGTGTGCCGGGTCGTGGGCGCGGTGCTGAGATGGGCACCGCGCCGACCCACGCCAAGCGTGGCACC
>JAPLLF010000286.1 GCA_026387715.1 Pseudomonadota bacterium | reverse complement strand
GCACCACAGCTCCGAGCGCCCCTGGGCCTCAAGTACGCGCCCACCGTGTCATCGCCAAGCGCCGGACCCACTGCCCACCTCTCGCGCAGCGCGCGAGGCCCCGGGTTCTACACCGAGGCCTATGTCATACAGGCTCCTAGCACGAGGAACTGCATCGATCGCATGTTGGTCGCCACGATAGCGGTTGGGCCGTCGTTGGCGCTAGCTACCAGGCGGGACGAACAGCTTGCCGGACTGCATGCACAGAAAGCGCACGACGGCCTCGGTGTCGTTGCCGGTCGGCGGGCCGTAGTACCAGTCGGTCACCACGAGCTCGCCGACCTCGGTGGAGCGACAGCCACCGACGACGTTCGCGGTATCGCAGCGCGTGCGCGCGAACTGGCCGTTCGCCGGCAGGCACTCGTTCAAGAGCGAGTTCTGCTGGGCCTCGTCCGCGTGGTTCCACTCCGTGCAGATCAGCGTCGCGCCGCTGTGCGTGACGCACTGGGCGGCCGAGGCCGGCGCGGGCGGCTTCGGCGCGAGGCACGTCGGCCCATGGCAGATCAGGTCGAAGCCGGGCTGGTCGAGATTGTCGTTCTCGACGGTGACGTAGAGATCCGAGCCGACCGCACGCACGTACGGGACCTCGATCGGATAGCGCGCGAACCCCGGAATGCCGACGTCGACGAGGTCGTGACCATGCACCTGCTGGACGGTCGCGGCCATGTCGGCGCGGTCGTCGAGGAAGCCGATGTAGAGCGCGCCGTCGTCGCCCTGCGTGACGCTCGCGCGCGCGACCTCGGGCACCGCGATGTCGACGAGCGCGTCGCCCTCGCGGTGGTAGAGCTTGAACAGCTTGTCATCCGGCGTCAGGAGCGCGACGTAGATCTCGCCACCGCGCGGAAACGCGAACGCCGAGCTGATCCCTGGGTCGACGGCCACGGTCGCCAGTGCGATCGGTCCGGCGTCGGCGAATGCGTAGAGCGTGACCACGCTGGCTCCGGCCGTGGCCACGTACGCCGTTCCGTCGGCGTCGAACGCGACGTTGCCGGTGCGCGGCGGATCGGTGATCGCGACCGTGGTGCGGGCAAAGCTGCCACCGCTCGGGTCGAGGCGCGCGAGGCCGAGGGCGGCGGGCGTGAACGTCGCGTAGGCGTACGCGAAATTGCCGGCGTCGTCGAAGCCGGCGGCCTGAACGAAGTCTCCGTCAGCAGCCGTCACGTTCGTCATCGTGCCCGCCGATGCGAGGTAATCTGCGTCGGTGTCTCGTCCGACCAGATCGCCTGGCGCGGCATGTTTCCGGCCATCATCGCCATCCGACCGCGCTCGAGCGCCGGCGTGTTGATGCCGAGCATCGCGAGCGGCAGCTCGTTGAAGTAGCTGCCGAACTCGCCGAGCAGCACGTCGGTGAACTCCGCTTGCTGGGTCTGGACCTTCGCCGACCACAACACGCGCGCCTTGGAGTCGACGATCGCGACGCCGTCCAGGATCCGCTCGTGCGACTCACGCCCGACCGGCGGCGCGTAACCGACGTAGCTCCATCCCTTGCCCTCGACGAGACCGTCGCGCTGCGCGACCTCTTCGGCGGACAGCGCCTCCTCGCCGCAGCCCGTCGCGACAAGCGCGCCGAGGCACGCGAGCCGTGACCATGTCGCGCTCGGCATCATGGCCCGTTCACGTAGACGCCCTCGGAGATCGTGATGTAGAGGAAGCGACCGTCGTACTGCAAGACACCAGGGTCACCAAGGTCGAGCACCTCGCTGCTGCGGTTCGCGGGCGCCGACGGATCCTCGAGATCCCAGATCGCGCGGACGGGCAGGCCGCTCGTTGGATCCGGGGACTCGAGGATCCAGTAGCGGCCACCTGGCGAGACCTCGGTCGCTGCGCCCGTGATCCCGGCGAGCGGCGGCCGCGGGCTGCCGACCAGCTTCGCCGACTCGGGCGGATCGACATCGATGGTCTGGACGCCGCCCGGCGTGCCCGCCCACACGTAGCCGCTGGGAAACGCGTAGCTGATGAACGCGTTCGCCGGCAGGGGCACCGTCGACAGCAGCGCAGGATGTGCGGGATCCGCGAGTCCGTAGGTCGACAACCCGCCCGTCGCGGTGACGTAGAGGTGGTCCGCGACGACGCGCTGCGAGGTCAACCCCGGGATGGACATCGTCCCGAGCGGCTGCGGGTGCAGCGGATCGGCGTAGTCGGCGATCTCGATCGTGTCGCCGTTCGGTGCGTAGTTGACGGTGCCGGAGAACTCGAGGCCTGGCGCCTGCGGGACCGTGCCGAGCTCCGCCGGATTCGCCGGATCGGCGAGCGAGAACACGTGGGTCTGTCGCGCGCCGTCGAGGTAGTAGAGGAAGGGCCCCTGCTTGGTCAGGGTCTGGCCCTGACCGCCGGTCTGCTTGCCGTACCCTCCGCGGATCGACATCGTGATCCCGTCGTTGAGATCGATCACCTCGAACCCCTCGCTGACCCGGACGTACGCCAGCGTGCCGTCGCCGAAGATCAAGCCCGGCACCTCGAGCGCCACATCGAGGTGTCCCAACGGGTGAAAGTTGTTGAAATCGGGACCATCCCCGTTCGAGGCGCAGCCGAACCCCGCACCACTCACGACGCACAGCAGGTACCACCAGCGCATAGGAGTACGATCTTACGTGAGGTGAGGCCTCGAGCGCTGCCCGGGGCGGATCCGGTGGGGTAGCGAGCGCGAAACCCCGTGAGGTCTACTTGAGCCCTCGCGGGCGGTATCTTTGTCGATCTTCCTCGACCAGCGTGGCGAGGTTGGTGCCCTTCGCGACACGAATGTAGTCGAGGGATCCGGGGTCGAGGTTGCTCACCGCGACCACGACGTAGTCGGACTCCTCCGCTGCGATCCGGAACGAAACCGGTGGGTTCTTCCTGCCAGGAAACACCTCGTGGTAGCACCGCGTCACGGCGGACTGAAGCGCCGGGTCGAGCTGTGGCATCGCGAACGCGTTACGCCAGGCGTCCCGGAGGCGTCGCAGCATGCTCGCATCGTACTCGACGGCCGAGTTCTCGCTAGCGTACGTACCTGGCTCCGAAGGCAGGGATCGAACCTGCGACCCGGCGGTTAACAGCCGCCTGCTCTACCACTGAGCTACTTCGGATCGTCGAGGCGTATAGATGACGTACGCGCCCCCCTGCTGTCAAGGGAGCGGACGTCAGGAGCGTCGCTTCACATCGAGATACTCGCTCAACGAGGGCTGCGTGGGCTCTGAGGCCACGTCGTCTTGCGCCCAGGTAGCCATCGTTCAGCTCGACGCGTTGGTCCGCGTCCCCCACGGCTGGCGGTGCAAGAGGTCGTCCGCCCGCCGGCGCTGCTCGAGATCGAGCATGTCGTCGACCGCCCGGGTGAACCACGCCGCGAGCTCCGTCGCGGTCGCGAACCGATCCTTGGGATCCTTGGCGAGCCCGAGCGCGAGCACGCGATCGATGTCGCTCGGCAGCGCCGCGAGGATCGACGGCTGCGTCGGGATCCGGTAGACGACGTCGTACAGGGTCGTCGGCACGTCCTTGCCGGTGAACGCCGGATGGCCGGTCAGCGCGCGGTAGAGGATCGCCGCGAGCGAGTACACGTCGGCGCGGTGATCGACGTCCTCGCCGCGCGCCTGCTCGGGCGCCATGTACGCCGGGGTGCCGACGACGTGGCCCTGCGTGAGCGTGCCGCTGCCGCCGACCTTGCTGACGCCGAAGTCGAGGATCTTCCACCGGCGCGCGCCGTCCGCCTCGGCGAAGAACACGTTGTGCGGCTTGAGATCGCGATGCACGATGCCAGCGGTGCGCGCGGCCTCGAGCCCGATCGCGACCTGCGCGACGAGGAGCTCGGCCTGCGCGAGCGGGAGCTTGCGCTGGCGGCGGAGCTGGTGCGCGAGATCGAAGCCGCGCAGCCGCTCCATCGCGAGGAACGGGATCTCGCTCGCGGTGGTGCCGACCTCGAGCACGCGCACGACGTGCGGCGTGTCGAGCGACGCCGCGGTCTTGGCCTCGCGCAGGAACCGCGCGACGCTGGTCGGATCGCCGAGCGTGCCCGCGTGCAGGAGCTTCACCGCTGCCTCGCGCTGATCGGCCGTGCCGTGGGCCTCGTAGACCTCGCCCATGCCGCCGCGTCCGATCAGCATGCCGAGCCGGTACGAGCCGACGACCTGCTCGGTGTATCGCCCGGGGCCGCCGACCTTGAGCGCGCGATCGAGCTCGGCACGCGCCTCGGCGAGCATCGCCTCGCGCTGCGCGACCCCGCGGACCGCCTGCTCGAGCTTCTCCATCTGATCGAGCGTCACGCGCTGGCTCTTGCGCGCGGTGACGAAGGTGATGAGGTAGAGCGCCTCGATGATCACCATCAGGTTGACCTGATCGATCGTCCGCAGGCCGCTCATCGCGACCAGGCCGCGATCGACGATCACGCCGGCCATGATCGCGAGCCCGAGCAGCGCGTGCGCGATCGACACGATGCCGTACATCAGGGCGGTCACGCCGCGGTTGGAGCCGAGCGAGAAGAAGTAGATGCCGTACACGAGCATCGCGGTCACCGGCGACGCGACGCCCCAGTAGTAGACGCCCGCCATCGAGCCGAACACGACCGCGAACGCCGGCACCACCAGCGCGCGCGCGGTGTAGCGCTCCGCGTCGCGCGTCACCCACAGCATCACGACCGCACCGAAGGCCGCCACGACCGAGCCGACGATCACGACGGTGCGCGCGATCGCGTCGCCGCCGCTGATCAGCGCGGTGGCGATCCCGCCGATGCAGAGGAAGATGGCGACCTTGAGGAACACCCGCGTGCGGGCGACCTCGTCGAGCTTCATCGCCTGGACCGGCGAGGTCGTCGTCGAGTACCGGGTCATCGACGCCGCGGTCTTGCCGGCCTTGCCGCGCAGCGGGATCTGCTGGGTCGGCAGCGAGTGGACCGGGTCCGGTCCCACCGTCCGCGTGTCCATCGCCGCGTCGTCCGGACCGAGATCGGCGCCGTGATCACCGGCGCCGTCGTGGTCGCCGTGATCGAGCTCCGGGTCGTCGACGATGACGCGACGCCCCAGATCGACCGTCGGCTGGTCGTTGTCCCGGCGCGTCACCGGGAAATTATAGCGCTAGAACCACCAGGTCTCGCAGCGCGCGAACACCTGGGTCGTACACGTGCACCCGGAGGGGGTACAGGTGCAGTCCGAGCCCTGGTAGACCGGGGTGCACTCGGCGCGCGCGGCGCACGCGTTCTCGTCGGTGAGCGCCTCGCACGGCAGCGTCGGGCACGCGCCGATCGGGATGCAGTAGCCGGTGTAGCAGCCGGCCTTGGTGCCGGGCGTCGAGCCGCTCGGGCACGACGGCGGACCGACGGTGCACATGCCGGTCGCGGGCTCGCAGCTCCCGGGATCCTGCGGCCCACACTGCGTGACCGGGATGCAGTAGCCCGACCAGCAGCCGTTAAGAACGCCCGCCGTCGTGTTCGCGGGGCACGCGGGCGGCGGGCCCCCGCACGTCACCAGGCCGTCGCACGTGCCCGGATCGTTGGTGACCTGCACGCACTGGCCGTAGCAGTACCCCGCCCCACCTGGCGTCGGCATGTTCGGATCCATCGGCCCCCCCGTGCACGTCTCGACGCACTGGTAGCCCATGCCGCAATCGATCTGGGCGCACGCGTTGCCGTCGGGCACGCACATCGCCTTGCACGCATCCGGGCACGCCATGCCGGTCGTCGGGTCGCACGGGTAGCACTGCTCCTCGCAGTGATTGCCGACCCCGCAGTCGATCGTCGCGCAGCTCGGCGGCGGCGACGCGATCTCCGGCTGGCAGGTGACGAACTTCGCCGTCGACGGATCGCCGGCGATCGCCGTGTACATCTGACTCGTGCAGTCGTCGTGCATCGCGCAGCTGTAAGCGTCGAGGCCCCAGCACTCGCTGCCGTTCATCACGGGCAGGGGGTCGATGTCCCAGCACTCGGCGAACCGCGCCGCGGTGCCCGGCGTGGGAACGCTCGGTGCGTTGGGCGGCATGCCCGTCGTGTCGTCGTAGAACGCGGCGTGGCAGCCCGGGGTCGCGGTGCACGAGGACTCGTCGAGCCCGGCGCACATCCCGTAGCAGATCGGCCAGTTAGCCACCGTGCCCGTCGTGCCCACGGCGGGAGGCCCCGCGTCGCACGGCCCGCACTTGCCGCAATCACCACCACCGTCGTTGATCACCTGGCACTGGCCAGTCTCCGGGTTGCGGAGCTCCTGCAGCGGGGGCGTGTGACAGACGACGTCATCGCCGGTGTCGCCTCCCCAGTAGAGATCGCAGCCACCGATGCCGAAGAGGGCGACCGACGCGACCGACACGAGGGCGAGGCGAGCGAGCTTGGACATGGTCATTTCCTTCGTTCCCCCGAACATCACAACACCCACGTCTCGCAGCGCGCGAACGTCTGCGACGTACACGTGCAGGTACCGTCGGGGAGGCACGTGCAGTTGTCACCAGAATACACCGCCGAGCACTCCATCCGCGCCTGGCAGCTCGCCTCATCGGTCAACGCCTCGCACGGGAGCTGGGGGCACGAGCTGTCCGGGATGCAGTAGCCGGTGTAGCAGCCGTTCTTCACGCCCGCGGTCGTCCCCGACGGGCACGACGGCGGCGGGGTCGCGCAGGTCGCCGCGTCGCACGTGCCCGGGTCCTGCGGACCGCACTGCGACGTCGGGATGCAGTAGCCCGACCAGCAACCGTTGAGCACGCCCGCGGTCGTGTCCGCCGGGCACGCGGGCGGCAGCGCGTCGCACGCCACCGCGCCGTAGCACTCGCCGGGGTCGTTCACGATCTGCACGCAGCTCGGCCAGCAGCCGATCCCGCCGGTGCCACCCATGGTCGGGGTGGCGGTCAACGGGTCGCACTGCTCGACGCACATGTAGCCCGCGCCGCAGTCGACGTTCGCGCACGAGTACGTGGGATCGGGGACGCACGTCGGCGCGCAGTAGACGTCGCACGGCATGCCGCCGGCATCGGGCGGGCACGCGCCGGTGCACTGCTCCTCGCAGTGGGTGCCCGGTCCGCAGGTCGTGGCGAGGCACGAGCCACCCGTGATGGGCTCGGGGGCGCACGCCGCGAAGTAGCGCGACTGGATCGCGTCGGTGGGACCGTAGGTCACCTCGAACTGGCTGACGCAGTCGTCGTGCATCGCGCAGGAGTACGCATCGAGG
>JAPLLF010000997.1 GCA_026387715.1 Pseudomonadota bacterium | reverse complement strand
TCGGCTTGCCGGTCAGCCCGCGGATCCCCAGGAGCGCGGGCAGGGCGCCGATGTGGTCGGCGTGGCCGTGGGAGAGCGCGAACGTGTCGATGCCCCCGAACGAGCGGGGCGACGCACCCGCATCGAAGCCGATGCCGAGCTCGGGGATGGCGAGCGACGTGTACACGCCACCCACCGAGATGCCACGCACCGTGTACGGACCGGCGGTGACGCTCGTCAGCAAGGACCCGCATGTTACGATGCGCGCGCCATGTTCTGGTACTCGTTCCTCGCGGTCTTCGCGATCTTGTTCCTCCTCTCGATCGCACTGCCGGTTCCTCGACGGATCTGGGCGCTGTCGATCTACTCGGCAAAGTACTTCTGGCTGTGGGTGGCCGATCGCCTCTACCTGCGCAGGCTGTTTGGGGCCAAGGACAAGCTCACGCGCCCGGCGCTCATCCGCATGTGGTGCGAGGACATGGGCCCGACGTTCATCAAGTTCGGGCAGATCATCGCGTCGTCGTCGGGCATGTTCCCCGACGCGTACGTCAAGGAGTTCCAGCGCGTCCTCGATCGCGTCAAGCCGTTCCCGTTCGCGGATGTCAAGCGCACGCTCGATCAGGAGCTCGGCGCCGAGAAGGCCGCGCAGCTCATCGACATCGAGGCCAAGCCGCTCGCCTCGGCGTCGATCGCGCAGGTCCACACCGCAAAGCTCAAGGACGGGACGCAGGTCGTCATCAAGGTGCAGCGCCCGGGGATCATCGGTCGCTGCATGGCCGACATGAAGCTCATGCGCATGCTCGCGCGGCTCGTCGCGCGGTTCAAGAAGGACGCCGAGCTCGCCAACCCGGTCGGCGTGATCGACGACTTCACCGCCACGCTCACCGAGGAGCTCGACTTCCGCAAGGAGGCCGCCAACCTCCAGCGGTTCAACGACATCATGGCCGAGCTCGGCCACAAGACCATCCGCGCGCCGATCCCGCACAGCGAGTTCATCACGCGCAAGGTGCTCGTGATGGAGCGGTTCCACGGGCTGCGCGTCGACCGGTTCGACGAGATCAAGGCCCGCGGCATCGATGGTGAGGGCAAGCTCGTCGCGGGGCTCCGCGCGTGGTTCCAGTGCGTCGTGTTCTACGGGTTCTTCCACGGCGACGTGCACGCCGGCAACCTGATGCTGCTCGACGACGAGACCATCGGATTCCTCGACTTCGGCATCGTCGGGCGCTTCGACGAGAAGGAGCGCTACCTCGTCACCGACTACATGATCGCGTTCGCGTCGGGGAACTACAAACGGCTCGGGGAGATCATCGTCGAGATGGCCGGCGCGCCGCCGAACCTCGACTTCGAAGGCTTCGTGAAGGATCTCGGGGAGACCTACTCGCCGCTCCTGACCCTGTCGTTCGCCGAGGTCAACTACGCTGACTTCCTGCCCGGGATCCAGAAGACCGCCACCCGGCACCGCGTGAAGATGCCGAACGAGTTCATCCTGATCACCAAGCAGCTGCTGTACTTCGATCGTTACGCGAAGTCGCTCGCGCCCAAGCTCAACGTGTTCACCGACCCGCGGCTCGTGCTCGGGATGATGCAGGACATCCAGAAGGCCCGCATGATGGCCGACGCGAAGAACGCGAAGAACAAGTAGGCGAAGCGTTCGCCGGGCCAGGGCGAGCTTGCGAGCCCGTCTTCTCCTGGGAGCCTGTACTAGAAGTTTGGTGTTGAACACCCACCCGCGGGAACGCGCGAGCGCGCGGTGTGGCGGCGGCGATTGTGGACGCCTCCGAGGGCTGCGCGGCAGTCATGAAGTCGACGAAGGCACCGTGGGGCGAGCCGCCTGGTCACC
>JAPLLF010000665.1 GCA_026387715.1 Pseudomonadota bacterium | reverse complement strand
TGGGGTCAACCTCTACGTTGGCCGTTCAAAGCGTCAAGGCGGGGGTCGACGTCAAACGCGTCAAGCTCAACGTCAACCAGCTCAACGTCAACCATCCGTGTTCCTCCCTTCCCAACCCTTTGAACTACAGTTCTTGAGCCGACGACGCAACGACGGCGCGTCCGGCGGGTCGCGGCGCACGTCCTTCGCGGATCGCGCGGATCGTGGGGCGTGTGTGGGCGTCGTGGCTGGCCCTCGCGATGCAGGAGTGGAGGGCATGAAGGGTGAAGTTCTCCTCGATGCAGTCCTCGCGTTGTCCCCGACGATCCGATACGCCGCGCTCCACCTCGGGGGCGGCGAGCCGTTGCTGCGCGAGCGTTCGGGGGAGGCTGGGACCCCGGACAGCGAGCGGTGGGACGAGCTCGTCGTCAACCCCGTGCTGATCGAGCTCGCGCGCCGTCGCGGCGAGGTGGATTGCGGAGGGCTCGACTACCTCGTCGTGCGCTACCACCGGTTCTGGAACCTCGTCCTTCCGCTCGACGGGGGACACCTCTCCGTGATCATCGAGCCAGCCGTCGATCCACTCCAGATGGTCCCTGCGATCCAGCGGATCGCCGCGCGGCACGGCGCTGTCGCAGCGAGCGCCGCGTAGTCGGCCGCGCGCGGCGGCGCGTCGTCTAGGTGCTCGCCCCGCGCTCGTCGGGAATGTCCGTGACGTGCGGGACCTGGTTGAGCGCGACGGGGTGCGTCTTGCGTGTGGTGCGGAGGTTGAGCAGCTCGACGAACACGCTGAACCCCATCGCGCCGTAGATGTAGCCCTTGGCGATGTGCGCGCCGAACCCCTCGGCCACGAGCACGAGGCCGATCATCAGCAGGAACGACAGCGCGAGCACCTTGACCGACGGGTGGCGCTCGACGAACGCGCTGATGGCCTTGCCGAGCGCGAGCATCACGACGAGCGCGACCACGTTGGCCGCGACCATCACGCTGATCTGGTCGGTCATGCCCACGGCGGTGATCACGCTGTCGATCGAGAACACCATGTCGAGCAGGACGATCTGCGCGATCACCGCCGCGAACGTGGCGCCGATCGCCTTGCCGGTGCTCGCGCCTTCATCGGCAGCCTCCAGCTTGTGGTGGATCTCCTTGGTCGCCTTGTAGAGCAGGAACAGCCCGCCGCCGAGCAGGATCAGCGCCTTGCCCGAGAAGCCCTGCCCGCCGATCGCGAACAGCGGCCGGTCGAGCTTCACGATCCACGAGATCGTGGCGAGCAACCCGAGCCGCGACACGAAGGCGCCGGCGAGGCCCACCTTGCGCGCGCGCTCGCGCTGCGCCACCGGCAGTCGGCCCGACAGGATCGCGATGAAGATGATGTTATCGACGCCGAGGACGATCTCCAGCGCGGTCAACGTCGCGAGACTGAGCCACGCTTCGGGAGAGGAGAGGAGCTCGAGCATGGGGCAGTTTGCCCGAACATCGCGGCGCCGCAAGCCACAGGATGCCCGATGGGCGGCATGCTCAGGTCGACGCTGGCTCGAGCGACGGCCCCGCATCACCGCCAGGTCCTGCCGCACGCCTCCACTCGTGGCGGACGAGCGCGGCGACCTTGTCCCACGCCGCCGGGCCGACGTTGCCGAGCCGGATCCAGTCGACCTCGACCTCCGCGCTCGTGGCCTCCCACGACGTGTGGTGCGGCATCGCGCTCCGGGCGCCATGCCCGAACGCGAGGGCATGCTCCTCGATCGCGGCGCTCATGGGCACCGAGCGATCACCGTGGTGGCGCCAGTCGTTGATCGCCTCCGTGCGTGCGCGACTCCACGAGGCCTCGATCGCGGGTGTCCACCACTGGGGCAGTCGCGGCGCGAGCGCACGCACGATCGGTTCGGTCGATTCGGTCGGTTCGGTTGGCAGCATGGCGACCAGAAACGGTGCACGAACGGTGCCTGATCATGAGCGGTCGACGTTCATGCCATGCGTGGCCCCACCGTGGTCCCGACGGCGAATGCCTGGTCGACGCCGTCGTCGATCAGGGCATCGATCGGAGCGACCACATTCGTGAAGGGTCGCGGCGGGGAGGCTTGGCCTGTGGGCGCGATCGAGCTCCCGCGCGAGGGCAAGAGCCTCTACCGGGGCGCGGGGCGCTGGACGATGTCGGCGTTGATGGCCTGCCACCCGGGATGGGCGTCGACCACCGCGAGCGTGTCGCGCCAGCCGAACGTGCGGCCGTCGAGCGCGTCGAGCAGGTGACGGATCAGCGCGGCGTCGGCGGGCGTGTCGAGCGTCCACCGGTGGTGGGTGTAGTCGGCGTCGCACCCGATCCCGACGATCCGGAACGACGCCGGGTTTCGATAGATGTACGGGGTCACGTGCTCTCGCCAGGCCGGGTTCTGGTCCTCGCGCCAGGCACGCGCGAGGGCGTCGAACCGGACGATCTCGGCGCTGATCCCGAGCGGGAACGTCGGCGCCGGGTGGGACGTGCTCGCGTAGTCGATGCCGTCGTCGGCGCGGTAGCACGCGATCAGCGCCGCGATCACGGCCGGATCGGTGAGCGGGCAGTCGCTGGTGATCCGCACGACGTGCGCGGCGCCGACGTCCCGAGCGGCCTGGTAGTAGCGGTCGAGCACGTCGTGCTCGGCGCCGCGAAACCACCGCCAGCCGCGCGCGCGGCACGCGTCGACGAGCACGTCGTCGCCCGGGGCGGTGGTGGTCGCGATCACCACGTCGTCGATCGCGGGGCACGCGCGGGTGCGCTCGACGCAGTGGTCGAGCGCGGTCTTGCCCGCGAAGACCTCGAGGACCTTGCCGGGCAGACGGCTGCTCCCCATCCGCGCCTGGATGATCGCCACGGTGGACACGTGGGCATTGTCACCGAGCCGGGCGCCGCTGACCAACCGTTTCGACGATACTCGGGCCGTGTCGCCCGTCCTCACCACCGACGTGTTCGTCGGCCGTCGCCGCGCGCTCGAGCGCTCGCTCGTGTGCGCCATGCAGGGGCAGTTCCCGGTGCTCGCGCGCGGCGCCGCGGGGGAGCTCGTCGCGGTGTTTCGCACCGGCGCGGGCCACTACGGCCTGTCCGGCACGCTCGCGACCGCGTGCTCCATCGACGGCGGACGCCAGTGGTCCGATCCGATCGAGGTGGCGCCACGTGGCGATGACGTCCGGAACCCCGCGCTCGGGATCGCCGCCGACGGTCGCTGGGTGCTCGCCTACTGGCGGGCCGGGGACCACTGCTATCCCGCGAGCGAGACCGGCGAGCGTCGCTGGCGGATCCCGTCAGGGGCGACCGAGGCCACGCCGGATCTGTTCGTGATCGCCAGCAGCGATCGTGGCCGGACGTGGTCGACGCCACGGCCGCAGCGCGCGGAGTTGCTCGCGTGGGCCTCGCCGTTCGGGCGCATCATCTGCTCGACGGGCTCGTCGGGCACGGGCACCTTGCTGATGGCCGCGTACGGCCCGCCGCGCGACGCGCCGGGCGGTCGGTTCGACGCGATCGTGCTCCGCAGCGTCGACGGCGGCGCCACCTGGGGCGACGCCTCGCGGGTGCTCGCCGACGCGAGCGAGCTGTCGTTGTGCGCCTGGTCGTCCGAGCGCCTGGTCGGCGCGGTCCGGCGTGCCTCCGGCGACACCGCGATCGTGCAGAGCGACGACGACGGCCGCACCTGGAGCGCGCCGATCGCGGTGACCCGTCCTGGCGAGCACCCGGCGGATCTGTGTCGGCTCGCCGGCGGTCGGCTGTTGCTGACGTTCGGCCGGCGACGTCGGCCGCTCGGCTGCGGCGCGCTGACCAGCGTCGACGGCGGGGCGACGTGGGATCGCGACCACGAGGTGCTGCTCGCCGGGGATGGCATCGGCAACGACGTCGGCTATCCGTCGACCGTGCAGCTCGACGACGGGACGATCGTCACGGTGCTGTACTTCGCGCGAGGGAGCGCCGCGTCGGAGCCGACCGATGGCTGGGGTGAGACCTCGTGTCAGGCCCTGCGCTACGACGAGTCGCTCGTCGTCCCGGCGGGCCAGGCGCGATGATCGAGCTTCGCCGGACGACGAGTGACGATCCTCGGTTCCTCGCCGCGGTCGCGCTGCTCGATGCCGAGATGTGGCGCCGCTACGGCGAGGTGCAGGGCGCGTACGCGCCGTTCAACCGGGTCGACAACCTCGCGACGGTGGTGGTCGCGCAGGACGGCGACCGGGTCGTCGGCTGCGGCTGCTTCAAGTGGTTCTCCCCGACCGACGCGGAGCTCAAGCGGATGTACGTCGTCGACGATGCGCGGGGGCAACGGATCGGGGCTCGCGTGCTCACGACCCTCGAGACCTGGGCGCGCGAGCTGGGCTACGAG
>JAPLLF010000494.1 GCA_026387715.1 Pseudomonadota bacterium | reverse complement strand
GACGAGCCGTGAAGGTCTTCCAGCTCGAACGCTGGCTTCCAGCACTTTCTGCAGCTATGGCGCTTCGAAAAAAGCCTGGCACTTCCTCGTCGGAAGCCTGACTTCAGGCATGCGATATCCTGCGAAGGTAGGGCTAGCGCGTCATTCTTCCGTGACGACGTTGGCGAGCACGTCGCCGGGCGCGCCGGTGGCGACGATGCGGCCCTTCTCGATGCGCATCACCTGATCGGCGAGCGCGCGCGCCTCGGCGACCGAGTGGGTGACGTGGACGAGCGGCACCCCGATCTCGGCGACGAGCCCCTTCACGATCGTGATCAGCTGCTTGCGCAGGTCGCGATCGAGCGCCGAGAACGGCTCGTCGAGGAGCACGAGCTTCGGCGACCGCGCGAGCGCGCGCGCGAGCGCCACGCGCTGGGCCTCACCGCCGGAGAACGTCCGCGGCTTGCGATCGGCGAGGTGACGGACGCCGAGCTTGTCGAGGAGCTGGTCGGCCTTCGCGTGGCGCTCGTCGCGCGGCAGCTCCGACATCCCGTACTCGACGTTCCGGCGCGCCGACATGTGCGGGAACAGCGCGAGCCCCTGGAACACGTACGCGAGCCGGCGCAGGTGCGTGGGCACGTCGATCCCGGTCGCGCGATCGAGCCACACCTCGGCGCCGAGCGCGATGCGTCCGGCGTCCGGCATCGCGAGCCCCGCGAGCACCGCGAGGATCGTGCTCTTGCCCGATCCCGACGGGCCCATGATGCACGTGATGCCGGGCGGACAGCGCAGCTCGACGTCGAGCGCGAACCCGCCGCGCGCGAGCCGGATCGTCGCGTTCAGATCAGTCACGATCGTGGCGCAGTCTGCGGCTCAGGCGGTTGGCGAAGAACAGCATCGTGATGCCGACGACCGTCGTCACCAGCGCCATCGTGCGCGCGTCGCTCTCGCGATTGGCGTACAGCGCGTCCATCACGTAGATCGAAGCCGTCGACGTGCCGTTGATCCGGGACCCCGCGACCATCTGCGTGATGCCGTAGTCGCCGAGCGCGCGCGCGAACCCGAGCATGCCGCCGGCGATCACGCCGGGCATCGCGAGCGGCAACACGACGGTGAAGAACACCCGCCGACGACCGGCGCCGAGCGTGCGCGCGGCCGCGACCAGGTTCGGCTCGACCGACTCGAGCCCGAGGCGCGCGGAGCGGATCACGAGCGGCAACGAGCCGACCGCCGCGGCGATCACCGCGCCCGTGAACGAGAACACGATCGTCGAGCCCGTGAGGCGCTCGAACGCGCGCCCGATCGCGCTGTCGCTGCCGAGGGCGACCAGCAGGTAGTAGCCGAGCACCGTCGGCGGCAGCACGAGCGGCGCCGAGAAGATCGCGTCGAACAGATCGGGCACCGGCAGCCGACGCCACACCAGCAGGGTCGCGATCGCGGTGCCCAGCACGAGCGAAACGATCATCGCGAGCACCGCCACCTGAAGCGACAGGAACAGCGGCGACCAGTTCATCGAATCACCCGGGGATGCGCACGACGAACACCGCGCCGAGCTCGCCGCGCTGCTCGACGTGGATCGATCCATCGTGCGCGTCGACCGCGAGCTTGCAGAAGTACAGGCCGAGGCCGCGGTTCTGCCGGGCCGACGCCCGCCGCGCTTCGACCTGGTGGTAGCGCCCGAAGATCTTCGCGCGCTCGTCCGGCGGCACCGGCGGCCCGTTGTTGCCGATCGCGAGCTCGACGCCGCGCTCGTCGCGCTTGGCGATGATCGAGACCTTGCCCTTGCGCGGCGCGTAGCGGACCGCGTTGTCGAGCAGGTTCTCGACGACGCGGCCGAACAGCTCGCGATCGATGCGGACGATCATCTCGGGATCGAGATCGATGTCGATCGTGAGCTCGCGGATCTCGAAGTTCGCGCGATTGCCCGCGCGCGCCCGCTCGACCAGATCGCGGAGCTTCACCTGCGAGGGGGCTGCGCGCAGGATGCCGTCCTCGAGCTCGTCGACGTCGAGGATCGTCGCGACGAGCGACAGCGCCTTGCCGACGAGCGTCGTGGCGTCGTCGATGTACGCGAGCGACTGCCCGGGAGGCGGCGCGGCGCCATCGAGGAGCTCGCCGCGGAGCAGCTCGAGGTACCCGTGGATCGCCGCCAGCGGGCTGCGCAGGTCGTGCACGACGAGCGCGGCGAGCACGCGCTTCTTCTCGCGCAGCTCCGTCGCGCTGTCGCGCTCCGCGCGCACGCGTCCCGATTCATCCACGCTCATCCGATCATCCGATCATCCACACACGCGGTTCCGGCCACCCTCTTTGGCCGCGAACAGCTGGGTATCGGCCTGCTTGATGAACTCCAGCGCGTCCTCGATCTCGCCTCTCAGGGAGGCGACCCCTATCGACACGGTCACGGGGATGAGCGTGTCCTCGAACTTGAACTCGGCGACCTCGACGAGCTTCCGGATCTTGTCGCTGAACTGCATCGCGTTGTAGTGGTCGATCTCGGGGAGCACTATCGCGAACTCCTCGCCGCCATAACGCGCGAGCACGTCCTCGCGCCGGATGCGGGTCTTGATCACCGAGGCGAGGTGCTTGAGGACGTGGTCACCCGCGAGGTGGCCGAACGAGTCGTTGACCCCCTTGAACCGGTCGATGTCGAACATGATCAGCGACAGCTCGCGGCGATAGCGCAGCGCGCGGCCGATCTCGCGCTCGAGCGTCTCGACGAAGTACCGGCGGTTGAACACCTGCGTGAGGCCATCGACCGTCGTGAGGCGATAGATCTCCTCGTGATAGGCGTTCTCGATGTTGTTGCCCGACAGGAACTTGAAGATGACGCGCCCGACCTTGATGAAGTCGCCGTCGCGCAGCACGTACTCGTCGATCATCTCGTCGTTGACGTAGGTGCCGTTGGTCGACCCCATGTCGCGCAGCATGATCGCGTTGCCGGTGTTGATGATCTTGCAGTGGTTGCGCGACACCGCCTCTTGATCGATCTGGATGTCGGCCTTCGACGACCGCCCGATGATGATCTGGGGGCGGTTGAGGTTGAACTTCTTGCCGAGCTCGAGGCCGTAGATCACGACCAGGCACGCTTCCTTGGCGACCGGCCGGTCACTGATCTTCGAGATCGCCGTGACGACGGTCTTGTTCCTGCCCGTGTCGCTCACCCGAGCGTGATCCTATCAGAAATCATGACCCGCATCCCCTGCCCCTTCGGCGCAGTCGAGCTTGTCGTCGGCGGCGCGCCGACACAGCAAGGCGTCGTCGAGCTGATAACCGCCCCGGACGAAGCGGTAGGCCTGCAGGAGCAGCCGACCTCCGTGTAGGTTCCAGTAGCCGCGCACGTCGAGCATGTTGTCCTCGCCGCGGGTGGTCAGCGTCTCGAGGGCGGAGCCCGCGAACGTGCCCACGTAGCGCGAGCAGTCGGTCGTGCCCGGCCGCGGCCCGAGGAACACGTTCCAGTAGCAGTTGCCCTCCGGCGTACACAGGGCCCGGTCGACGACGATCGCCTCGAGCCGTCCGTCGCCGTCGAGGTCGCGGTCGGCATGATCGATGCGTGGCGACTTCCCCATCACGCCGTCCTGCCCCGGGGTGCCACAGGCACCGACCTGCACCGATGGCATCGGCATCATTTTCGGGGTCGCCGCCGGCTTCTGCCTGGTGCAGGCCGCGAGCACCCCCAGCACGACGATCCAGCGGGACATCGGTCGAACCCTACAACGCGTCCGCGCTGAACTGTGTACGTGCGCCACCGAACAGGGGGATCGGGCCGGCAATCATGAGCCATCCTCAGCGCAGCACCCTCCCCAGGCCCCCAAAGAACTTGTGCCTCCTGGCGTCCCGGGATACCAACGGGGCCAATGCGGCGCTCCCACTTGCTCCTCGGCGGAGCGGCGGTCCTCGCGGGACTCGGCGTGTTCTCGCGCGGTTCGACCGGTCCGGCGGCAGAAATCCCCGGCACCAAGGTCGCGGAGGCCGCTGCGTTCGCGAGCCTCGCCGAGACCGCCAAGCTCGCGCCCGAGCCCTCGGTCCCACCGCCGGCGCCGCCGAAGCGGCTCGGCGAGCAGCTCGATCTCGATCACATCACCCGCGTCGGCGATCACTTCGAGGCGCCGCTCGCCGATGGGCGGCACGCGATCCTCACCCTCGATCCCGACCTCCAGGCCGTCGCCGAGAAGCTCCTCGTCGAGGCGCGCGCGCCCAAGGGTGGCATCGTGGCGATGTCGCCCGACGGCCGGATCCTCGCCCTGGCGGGACGCCGCGGCAACGACGACAAGGGAGGAGCCGAGGGGACCAACGACTTCCGCCTCGCGACCGACGCGTGGGCGCCGTCCGCCTCGGTCTTCAAGCTCGTCACCGCGTCGGCGCTCGTCCAGGCCGGGGTCGATCCCGACGACAAGATCGCCTTCCACGGCGGCGTTCGCTCCGTGATGGAGTCCAACCTCGCCGACGACAAGCGCGACAACAACTCCGCGAGCCTCGCTTTCGGCGTCGCGCACTCCAACAACGCGATCCTCGGCAAGCTCGCCTACCAGCACCTCGAGCCCGCGAAGCTGGGCCAGCTCGCGCGCACGTTCGGCCTCGAGGCCACGTTCGACCAGGTGCCCGGCGTCGCTGGCAAGCTCGCCCTGCCCGACCTTCATGATCTCGAGTTCGCCAAGGCGGCCGCTGGCTTCCAGGGCGTCGAGCTCTCGGCCGTCGGTGGCGCGCTGCTCGCGTCGACGTTCGCCGACAAGGGCGAGCAACCGACACCGACGCTGATCGCCTCGATCGTCGACGCCAAGGGCGTCACGACCGAGCTGCCGACCCCGGGGGCGCAGCGCGTGCTGTCGACCGAGGTGGCCTCCAAGCTCGCGAAGATGATGGTCCTGGCGTGCGAGGCCGGCAGCGCCGCGAAGTCGTTCCGCCACTCCGACAACCACGTCGCGGGCAAGACCGGCACGCTGACGCGCAAGGAGCCGATCTACCTCGAGCACAGCTGGTTCGTCGGGTTCGCGCCGGTCGAGAAGCCGTCGATCATCGTCTCGGTCGTCCTCGGCAACCCCGAGAACTGGCATCTGCGCGGGCAGGAAGCCGCGCGCC
>JAPLLF010000366.1 GCA_026387715.1 Pseudomonadota bacterium | reverse complement strand
GACGGCGCGACTATCCCGCCGCCCGGCGACCCCAACCGTCAAAACGCGACGGGATCAGGCTGCCATCAACACCCGGATCGACGACCGCCGCGATCGCGACGACATCGGCGCCGGTCGTGCGCGGCCAGCGCGCGCCGTCCTCGAACTCGATCCCGCCGCGCGTCTCGTACGCGCGTTGACGGAGCGCGAGGTGGCCATCGATCCAGCTGTGAATGGTTGACGACATGAAAGCCTACACGGAAATGACAAAAGAGATCGGGGGCCGGGGTCGCGCGAGCGGCTCTGCGCGATGCCCGGTTGGGTTGAAGTCGCTGCGCCTTCTGCTACTCGGTCGCTACTGCTGCGACTGGATGACCGACCGCGGGATCACGAGGGTGATCCGCTCCGCGTCGCAGGCCGGCGCGTCGCCGTCCTGCTCCACGTATGCAGCGAGGGCCTGCGTATCGATCAGCGAGCGCGGGATCACGAGCGTGATCCGATCGGGCTCGCACACGACGCCCACATCCGACGTCGTTCCAGTCGTCACGTTCGAAGCCGTCGGCACTGCCGCCGCCGTCTTCGTCGGGGCGGGCGCGTAGGCCGGCGCCGAAGCGCCGAACCACGAGCCCATCCCCGACAGCCAGCCGCCGCTACTCGCCACCGGCTGGCTCGTCCCCTTGTAGTTGGGCGTCGCCATGAGGGCTAGCCCACCAGCTTGGTGACGAGGTTACCGAGCGTGCGGATCTGCTCGTCGCGCTTCGCATACTGCGCGAGCGAGCCCTGATACAGCATCAGGTTCCCGACGTCGGTGCTCACATCCGCCGTCGCGGTCGGCCCGGCAGGCAGCGGCATGAGGGCAGCAAAGATCTGCGCCACCATGTCGATCACCTGGCCCGTGCTCATCCGACCGAACACGCCGCTCCCACCACCGATGCCCACGCCCATGCCCGCGGCACTGGCGTAGACCACCTGCGGCTGCTGCGGGTACTGCCCCGGATACTGCTGGGGGTACTGCTGCGGATACCGGTGCTGCGGCTGCGCGATGAACGTGCGACCTCCGTTCGTCCGGCTGTTGCCGGTGCGGCGGTGGTCGTGCTCGTTCGCGTTCCGCTCGACGAACTGAATCTCTCCGTACTCGTCCATAGGATCTCCTTCTTTGGTGTGGGCCACGCTTCGTCGCTCGCGCGACCCCGACCCCCGATCTCGTCTGTCGCTACGCCGCCATCGAGTCGCCCGCCGAGATGGCCAGCCGCGTCTTCGCCCGCTCGAACGCGCTCTCGAGCGAGCCCGGCGGCAGCTCGCCCGCATTCGCCGGCTTCTTCGTCGCGTCCGCGGTCTGCGGCGGTGCCGCCGCCGCGACCTTGTGCTCGTGGTCGTCGATCAGCATCAGCGCGAGCTGACTGCCGGCCGCCGACATCGCGCCCGCGCCGACGCTGCGGATCGTCGACTCGTCACCCTTCCACGCGAGCCCCGCGCCGACCGCGGCGAGCGCCGTGGCGATCGTCTTCGGTGCCCAGCCCTCACGGGACAAGAACGATCCGACGAGCGCGGTACCCGCGGCACCGGCCGCGGTGTAGCCGAGGCGACGCAACGAGGTGTCGTCGTCCTTCGGCGCGCGCGGCGCCCGCGGCGTGGTGGTCGCGCGCGGCGGCGCCGCGTTGCGATACGGCTGCTTCTTGTGCTTGGTCTTCTTCTTCGCCATGACGCTTCTCCTTAGGCCGCGAGGTAGGTGCCGGCCGGGCTCGCGTTGCGGCGACGACCGGGGAAGTGGTGGCGAATGACGACGGTCTTCGCGCCGTCCTGGAACGCGCCGGGGCAGCGCAACACCGCGGGCAACTTGCTCGGCGTGTCGAGCATCGTGCGCAGCGGCGCGAGCAACGACACGCTGTCGATGCCGAGGTCGAGCTCGATCGCGCTGAAGATGATCGCGATGGTCGTCAGGAGGTCGGTGAGCGGAACCTCCGCGCGCTGACCCTCGAGCCAGCCGCGGAAGAAGCTCCGCACTTTCTCGATCGCCTCGAGATCCTCCTCGTAATCGCGCGACAGCTTCGCTGCGATGTCGAGCGCCCAATCGATCACACCCCGGAGCTGCTCGAACAGCGGCCCCCAATCGCGCTCGTCGACGTTGGCGAGCTTCTCCTCGCGCGGGTGCTTCTTCGTGGCCTTCTTATTCGTCGTCATGGCTTGGTCCTTCCGGGCAATGCCCGGCCGTGCCCGCACGTGCGGGCGTGTTCTTTCGCTCGCGCCGCGCACCACGCGCGACGCCAGCAAAAGCGAGTAAATGGAGCGGCGCCTACGCGGCGCGCTTGGCTTGCAGATTCGCGAACGTCGGCAGCTTCGGCGGACGGGCGAGCACGCCCATCGTGAGTCCCTCCCGGTTCAGCTCCTGTTCGACGAGCCCGACCATGTCCGGCCCGATCCCGAGCGTGTCGAGCTGGGAGCGCAGCGCGACCGCGCCGACGTCCAGCCCGACACGCCCGGCCGCGCGGCCGAGCTGCGCCATCCAGCGCGGCGGCTCGATCCGCAGGTCTCCGAGGTCGAGCGCGATGTTCCGCTGCGAACGCGCGATCACCTCTTCGGCGAGGTCGGCGATCGCCAGCGCGGTCGTCCGCACCATCGCCACCGCACGCGAGCCCCAGCGCTGCGCCGCCTTCTCGGCGAGCGCGAACATCCAGCCGATCGCGTCGACCTCCGCTTGCGTCGGCACCGTGCCGCCCTCGGTGAGGCGCATGACCGCGTTGCGGGCGCGGCGCACCCGGCTCGGACCGTTGCGGGTGTTGCGCGAGCCGTCCTCCGCGAGGTTGGCTGTCCACTCGATCGCGTCGTGCGCCTCGATTGTCACGGGCCCCTTGCCGGCGAGGGTGACGCCGCACTCCAGATACTCCTGGGTCATGCGCGGATCGAGGATCACCGGCGCGCCGTTCTCGACCGGGAACGTGTGGAGGCCCAAAGGAGTGTCGAGTGTCGCGAGCTGACGCACCGGGCGCGGCTCGATCATCTCGGCCACGGCGAGATACAGCGCTGCGCGCTCGACGCAGTTCGGATCCTCCGCGGGCAAGCGCAGGCGCTGCGGCGGCTCGCAGGTCTCGACCTTCGGGCCGTCGGTCTTGTCGCCGTCGTCGTCCTTCTGCGGCAAGCCGCGGATGTAGTTGATGAGGCCCGCGGTCGTGCGGTGCTTCGCGGCGATCTCGGCGATCACCGGGTCGCGGTTGGCGACGAGCTCGGCCACGACCTCGGTGATCGACCCGAGGCACTTGTAGTCGTTGAAGGGCAGGCCGATCACGACGCGCCTCCGGTCTTCGCGTTGCCGGCGATGAGGCCGCGGATGGTCTCCACGGCTTCGGGGACGCTCAGCTTGCTGAGCTTGTCGAACCACGCGCGCAGCTCGGCGGGGCTCAGCTCCTTCGCGACCTCCTGGACGTAGGCAACCTCGCTCGGCTGGAGCGCCGACTGGATCGCGACGACATGGACCATCGCGGCCGGATCGATCGGCGGCAGCTTCGTGACGGGCGCTGTTGAGGCCGCCGCCTTCTCGGTGGACGTCGCCGCGGGGATCTCGGCCTTCGGCTTCGGCGTGGCCTTGCGCCAGTCGAACATCGCGCCGACGTCCGGCATCTTGATCTTGCCGCTCGCGAGGCCGCCGAAGAGCATGGGCAGCATCTGCCCGAGCATGGCGCCGATGTCGAAGCCCGGCGCAGCGGGCCGCTCGTCATGGTCGTCCTCATCCTCGTCGTCCTCCTCGCCGCTGGGGACGAGGGCCATCCCCGGTCGCGCCGGCAGACCCGCGCCATCGGCGGCGCGCAGCAGCGTGGCGACAGCCTCTACCATCTGTGGAAACTTCTCGACGACCGACACCGCGATCAGCGACTGCATGCGCATCGACTCGAGGATGATGTTGTCGCTCGCCGTGGTGAGCGAAGACCGCGAGGCCGAGACCGCTTGCGCCTCGGCCGGTGCGCTCTGCGCGTCCTTGTTGATCTGGACGTAGCCCGACGACGCGCCCTCGATCGGCTTGTTGTTCTGATCGACGAGGTCGAGCCGGTAGCGGCCGGTGGTGTCCACCTCGGCGCGGAGGTCGTCGATCTCGGCGCTGATCGGCAGCACGAGGGGCTGACCCTCGCGGGCGTACACCACCTC
>JAPLLF010000641.1 GCA_026387715.1 Pseudomonadota bacterium | reverse complement strand
ACCGTCGCCGTCACCGCGCCGACGACCGGCAGCTTCGTCGCCGACACCACACCGACCGTGACGTTCTCCGCCGAGGTCGGCGCGACGACCACCTGCTCGACCGACGGCGGCGCGTTCGTCGCCTGCACGGCCCCGTCGTTCGTCACCGCCGCGCTGACGCAGGGCGCCCACGCCGTGGTCGTCAAGGCCGTCGACGCCGCCGGCAACCAAACCACCGCCACCACCGGCTCGTTCACCGTCGACACCGTCGCCCCGACGATCACGATCTCGACGCCGCCGCCCGCGAACACCAACGACAACACGCCGACGCTGTCGACGGTCGTCACCGGCGGCCCCGCGACGCTCACCTGCAAGGTCGACGCGGGCGCGTTCGTGGCATGCACGAGTCCGTTCACGCCCGCCGCGCTCGGCGAGGGCGCGCACACGATCACGATCCGCGCGACCGACGGCGCCGGCAACGTCGGGTCGGACGCGGTGACCTTCACGGTCGACACCGTCCCGCCGACGCTGACGCTCGACAGCCAGCCGCCGACGTTCACCAACGACACCACGCCGTCGGTGAGCTTCACCGCGACCGGGGCGACCGGCACCACGTGCCAGGTCGACAGCGGGACCACCAGCGCGTGCACGTCGCCGTTCACGAGCGCGGCGCTGGCCGAGGGCGCGCACACGATCACGGTCGTCGCGAGCGACGCCGCGACCAACGCGACGACCAAGACCGCGTCGTTCACGATCGACACCACGGCCCCGACCGTGTCGGTCACCGCCGGCCCGCGGTTCGGCTTCCCCACGGGCGTCAACCCGCAGACGTTCACGTTCACGCACACCGGCGCGTCGGTGCAGTGCAAGGTCAACGCGGGCGCGTTCGGCGCGTGCTCGACGGCGACGACCCACACGACCGGCACGCTGACGACCGGCCTCCAGACGATCACGATCCGGTCGACCGACGCGGCGGGCAACGCCGCTGACGCGGTGGTCACCAACGACCTCGATCCGACGGTGAACTGCCAGAACGGGACGTCCGATCACGGCGACACGATCGTCACCGGCCTCGTCGAGGACCTCACCACCGCGACGGTCGAGTTCTGGTTCCGCTCGAAGGACGCGGTCTCGAGCCAGCAGATGTGGGGGCTCGACACGCCGTCGGCCTATCCGAACACGCCGGCGGTCGCGGTCACGTACACGGCAGCTGGGATCGTCGTGATGGTCGACGCCCGCCACAACGTCACCCAGAACGGCGCGCTCAACCAGCGCTCGTTCGTGCCCGCCGCCGCGTACTCGGTGCTCGACTGGCACCACTACGCGGTCGTGTTCAGCGGCACGACCCAGAAGCTGTTCATCGACGGCGTCGAGGTCACCGCCGCCACCCAGACCGGCGGCAGCCAGGCGACGACGATCGCGACCGCGCTGTCGATGATCGGCGTGCCGGTTCACATGCACCTCGGCTACTTCGCCCGCGACGCCACCTCCTACGCCAACGGCGCGCTGCTCGACCTGCGGATCTCCAACGCCGCGCTGTCCGGCGCGCCGGTCTACCCGCAGGTCTCGATCGCGTCGACCGTGCTGCTGTACCCGCTCGACGAGGGCGCCGGCACGTCGTCGCTGGAGACCCTCGACCCGATGACCCACGTGCTGACGTGGACCTCGGCGAGCTGGGGCGTCTGCTTCTAGCGCGGCGAGGCAATTCGATCAGCCGGCTCGTCCCGGCGGTGGCTAACCGAGTAGCCAGTGTGATCACGAGGGATTAGGTCCGGTCGGCGACGGCACGGACCTTGATGCTGGAGGGAGCATGAAGCTCTCGGCCCTTCCCCTCCTGTTCGCCTCGCTCCTCGGGCCCTCGGTCGTCGGCTGCATGGACGACGGCGCGGACCTCTACGACGGCGAGCAAGTGAAGTCGGAGGACGGCAAGGCCGACTCGAGCGCCCTGGCGACGTTCCTCGATGCCGAGTTCGACGCGAAGTTCGTCACCGACTACGCGTTCGACACCACCCAGACCATCCAGGACCACGCGCTGTTCACGGTCGGCCAGCTCAACGGCATGACCGCGGTCGGCCGCGTCGACAAGATCGTCCTGTCCAACGTCACCAAGAAGCAGGTCGGCGGCAAGACCGAGATCAGCTATCACGCGAAGCTGCCGATCGCCTGGGGCACGCGCTCCAACATCCCGGCGACCATCGAGCTCACGATGCCGAACGACCTCGGGTCGGCCGCGCAGGAAGCCTTCGCCGAGAAGTACAAGCACGACTGCGTCGACTTCGGCGCGCACGACGTCGACTCCGGCTCGATGTTCTACTACTTCCGCCCGAAGAACGCCGGCTGCACCGTCGCCGCGGCGGACGGCACCAAGGTGACCGCGACCCTGTCGCCCAGCCCCGTCCAGACGACCGGCAAGTTCCCCGAGTACAACAAGATCTGGGAGGACGGCGTGCTCAACGTCGTCGCGATCTTCGGCAAGTACGAGGACGGCGCCACCACCACGAGCGACGCCGGCATCAGCGGCTACAACCAGTTCATCGGCGCGATGAAGACCGAGCTCAAGAACGCGTCGCTCACGACGATCCCCGCGAACGTGCCCTCGGCGCCCGGCGTCGCGAGCCCCGACATCGAGTTCAACGCGACCCTGCCCGACGGCAAGAAGGTCCACGTCCTCGCGCTGCTCACCGACAACGTCAACACCGGCCTGTCCCAGCCCGCGTTCCGCGCGCGCTACGAGAACGCGTCGACCAAGGCCGACTTCATCGTCTACAACGGCCACGCCGGCCTCGGCAGCAACATCCGCGCGCTCGCCTCGGCGGGCAAGTGGGTCGCCGGCCAGTACGTCGTCGTGTTCATGAACGGCTGCGACACCTTCGCGTACGTCGACGGCTCGCTGTCGGCCGCCCACAAGGCCGTCAACCCCGACGACACCACCGGCTTCAAGTACATCGACATCGTCAACAACGGCATGCCGGCGTTCTTCGCCTCGATGGCGGGCGCGACCATGTCGATGTTCCGCGGGCTCACCTCGTACGACGAGCCCAAGACCTACGAGCAGATCTTCCGCACCCTCGATAGCTCGCAGGTCGTCCTCGTCGTCGGCGAGCAGGACAACACGTTCACCCCGGGCGGCGGCGGCACGCCGACCGCGTGGGCCGGCCTGAACGAGCACGGCGTGGTGAAGAAGGCGGAGACCAAGAAGTTCACGACCCCGGTCCTCGCCGCCGGCACCTACCAGTTCGACCTGACCGGCACGGCGGACGCCGACCTCTACGTCCGCGTCGGCAAGGCGCCCACGGCGACCTCGTTCGACTGCCGCCCGTACAAGACCGGCAGCAACGAGAGCTGCCAGGTGACCCTCGCGCAGCCCGCCTCGATCTACGCGCAGGTCCGCGGCTACGCGGCGACCTCGAACTTCGACCTCAAGGCCGGCAAGCAGTAACGACCCCAACCCCGACGACGCGACGGGCGGTCCAGGTGGGCCGCCCGTTCGTCGTTTCGGGCTCTTCAGGCACGGCGCTCACTTCATCGCCGCCTTGATCGCGCGCGGGGTGACGTTCTGCCAGGTCGCGAGCAGCCCGAACGTGACGCCGATCGCCCCGCCGGCGATCGCGAGCATCCGGACGACGTCGCTCGCGTGGGGGAGCGCGAGCGAGATGCCGATGCCGACGCCGAGACCCGCCACGCAGCAGCCGATGATGCCCCACGCCGCGCGGAAGTAGTCGACGAGGCGCAGCCGGAGCTCCGTGAGCACGAGGTACGACAGCAGGGTGAACGCGAACGGATAGCCGACGGCCCACGCGACCGCGACCGACAGGAAGCCGAGGCGATCGCCGAACACGAGCGCGCCGACGACGAAGCTCGCGGGCACGAGGATCGCCGCGGTCACCATGTAGCGCAGCGTGAGCTCGGGCTTGCCGAGCCCGTCGAGCAGCGGCGGGCCGAGGAAGCCGAGCGCGCGCAGCACCCCGACGATGCAGAGGATGCGTACGGCGAGGGCGCAGTCGGCGAGCTGGGCCTGGGTGTGGGACGCGCTGGAGTAGAACGCGCGGAGGAACTCCGGGATGATCAGCGCGACGATCAACACGAACGGCAACACCGCGATCAGGTTGAGCCGCGTGAACACGAGGAACTGCTTCACGAGCGCCGGCGGATCGTGACGGAGCCGCGCGAACGTGGGGAACGCGACGTCGATCACCACGTTCGCGATCGTCTTGACCGGCTCGAGCACGATCGAGTACGCGAGCGCGTAGATGCCGTTCGCGGTCGCCCCGAAGTAGTGCATCACGACCGTGTAGTCGAGGTTGGTGTAGAGCTGGTAGAGCACCTGGCTCGACGCGCTCCGCAGCCCGAACTTGAGGTACGGCGTGACCTCCTTGGGGCGGAACACGAACTTCGGGATGAACGGGTGGCGGACCTGCACGATCACGCCGAACACGAACGCGCGGGTCAGCGCCGCGAGCGTCCAGCACCAGATCGTCGCGCCCAGCGCGGCGAACACGATCCGCGCGGCGCTCTCGCACAGGTGGGCGGCGGTGCGCGCCTTGGCGATGTCGGCGAACCGGAGCTCCTTGCGGAGCATCGCGTAGGGGATCGCGTAGACGTTCTGGAACACGAGCTTGCCGCCGTACGCGATCAGCAGCCAGCCGATGACGGCGTGGTGCTGCAGGTATCCGTAGAGCGGCCCGAGCACGAGCAGCAGCAGGAACATGCCGCCCGACACGATCATGTTGAACCAGAACACCGTCGACACCCGCTCCGGCGTGTGGTCGTCGCGCGAGATCAAGGACGACGTCACGCCGAGATCGGCGGCGACGTCGAGCATCGTGTAGAACGCGATGGCCGAGAACGCGATCCCGTAGTCGGCGAGCGGGATCCACAACGCCACGACGAGCATCTGCGAGACGAGATCGGCGACCGCGATGATCGCCTGCGCGCCCGCAGCCCACGCGACGCCGCGGTTTACCTTGGTTGCCAGGGCCTTGCCGTCGCCGCCGCCGGACTCGGACATCGCCGCATGATAGCGTTTGCGCGATGCGGCAAGTGCAGGTCGCGCCGGAGCATTACGACTTCGAGCGCTACGAGGACCGCGAGCGGTGGATGTCGTACTGGCACCAGATCCGGGCGGTGCTCGCGGTCCGGCCCAAGACCGTGCTCGAGATCGGCCCGGGCTCCGGAGTGTTCCGGCGGTACCTCGAGCACGCGGGCGTGACGGTCAAGACGCTCGACATCGACGCGTCGCGCGGCGTCGACTACGTCGCCGACATCACCCGGCTCGACGAGACCCTCCCCCCCGGGCTCACGTTCGACGCGGTGTGCGCGTTCCAGGTGCTCGAGCACCTGCCGTTCGATCAGTTCGAGACCTGCCTCGCGGGGATCGCGCGGCGCGCCAAGCCCCACGTGTTCATCTCCCTGCCCTACCGCGGGCTGCGGATCCGGTGGGCGTTCTGGTGGGGCGACCACCTGCTCACGCTCGGGCACAAGTTCATGATCCCGTTCTACCGGCACAAGCCGATCCCCGAGCATTACTGGGAGCTCGGCTACCCGTACAGCGCGCGCAAGGTCACCAAGGTGATCGCCAAGCACCTCACGGTGGTGGAGCGCGCGTTCATCCGCGAGAACCCGTACCACTACATGTGGCGGCTGGCGTCGTCGACCTGAGCCCGGTCACGCCCGCGCGTGCGTGAGCTCGTGGGCGCGGCGCGCGGTGCCGAGCGCGACGAGGAGGGCGACGATCAGCAGGGCCGCGAACGTGGCGCGCGCGCCGGGGAACAACGACAGGCCCTCGGTCTTGGCACGCGCCAGGACCACCTGGCCGATGACCTCGTCGGCGTAGGTCATCGGCAACACCTGGACGTCGTAGGTGACGCCGCCCGCGCGACGCTCGACGACGCCCGCCTCGCCGGGGCCCGCGAGCGCGAGCGCGAGCTCGACCGGGACGTCGCCGATCGCGCGCCTGCCGGATGGATCGGCGACCGCCAGCGAGATCCGGGTGTCGTCGTCGATCCGGATCGCGTCGATCTGGCTCGCGGCCGGCAGGATCTGGACGAGCACGCTGGTGACCTCGTGGTTGAGCACGAGCGCGCGGGTGAACACGAACACCAGGCCGGTGGGTGGCACCGGGCCGAGCAGGCCGCTGGCGACGAGCGCCGGGTCGTCGGCGCGCACCAGCGCCAGGCCGTTCGGCGTGCCGCGCTCGAGCGCGCGCTTGATCCACGGCAGCCCCAGGAGATCCTGCTGCCAGCGATCGCCGTCGGCGCTGGTGAACAGCAGGCGGCCCTTCTTGTCGGCGACCGCGAGGATGCTCGGCGCCTGCTTGCGCCCGAACTGGCGGACCAGCGTCCAGTCCTGCGAGCGCAACGTCTCGTGGATGGTCGCGAGATCGGTCTCGTCCTGCGCGTGCTCGCCGAGCCCGAAGTCGGAGTCGTCGCGATGCCCCGCGACGTCGCGCATCACGGCGAGGTTGTAGATGAGGTTCGCGCTGGTATCGAACCGATCGGCGAGCAGCCCGAACGCGCGATCGACCTGGCGGCCGGTCGCGGTGAACGCCTGCGCGATGGTCGCCGACATCCGCGCGCGCATCACCAGATCGACGACGAGCCCGAGCGCGAGCACGCCGCCGAGGATCGCGGCCACGATCGCCGTGCGCCGCCACGCCCGGGCGCGATCCCGGCTCAGCTCGACGAGCAGCGCGTCCATCGTGGCGAACCGATCGCCGGGGCGGACGGCGAGGCCGCGCACGACGATCGCGCGGAGCGCGCGCGACACCCGGCTCGACGTCGGGGGTGGCAGGAGCGCGCCGTCGCACACGTTGTCGGCGAGCTCCTCGAACGTCTTGCCCGCGAACGGGCGCTGGCCGTACAGCGCCTCGTAGAGCGCGACGCAGAAGCTGAACTGATCGCTGCGCGAATCGACGTTGCCGCCGACGAGCTGCTCGGGCGCCATGTACGCGGGCGTGCCGAGCACCGTGCCGGCCGCGGTCAGCGCCACGTCGGCGACCGGCGCGCCCGGACCCCGCCCGATGGTCGCGGCCTCCGCGCGCGCCGCCGCGAGCCCGAAGTCGGTCACCCGCACGCGCCCGTCGGCTCCGACGAGGCAGTTGTCGGGCTTGAAGTCGCGGTGCACGATCCCCGCGGCGTGCGCGGCCGCGAGCCCGCGCCCGGCCGCCGCGAACGCCCGGGTGATCTCGGGGATCGTGCGCGGCGTGTCGAGCCACGCGCGCAGGCTCGTGCCGACGACGAGCTCCATCGCGATGTACGCCCGCCCGTCGCGCCCACCCCGAGCCGCGCGTGCAGCGTGTAGCGGCCGACGCGGGACCCGGGCGAGGCGAGCGCGGCGCGCGGGGCCGAGGGCACCGGGCCGCTCGCGACCGTCTCGCCCTGTCCGACCGGGCGCACGGCGCCGCGCGCGAGCGCGGTCACCACGTCCCGACAATCGTCACAGGTGTCGAGGTGTCGGGTGACCGCGCGGCGCCGAGCGTCGTCGAGCCCGCCCGACATCAGCTCCTGGATGGCGTTGGCGTCGAGGCACTCCAAGCGCGAGATTGTGGCACGATCGCGCGGGCATGGACCCGGTCGATCGGTTGATCGCGGCGACCCCGCTCGGGGCCCCGACGCGCGCGCCGATCGTCCTCGCGTGGGACGCGTTCGTCGACTCCGCCCGCGCCGCGTGGCCGACGCTGACCTTCGACCTCGATCACCTCGCGACGTTCGTCGGCGAGCGCCTCGTCGGCGACGACCTCGCGCAGGCGCTCGCGCTCGCGCCCGCCGCGGATCTCGCGCTCGCCGCGGCGTGCGTGGCCCAGGATCCGCGCGCCCACGCCGCGTTCGACGACGTGCTCGTCGAGGTCGAGCTCGCCGGGAGCGTCACGCGCGCGCCGAACGATCTCGTCGACGAGGTCAAGCAGCTCCTCCGCGTGCAGCTGCTCGTGCCGACCCAGGATCGCCCCGCGGCGCTGGTCGGCTATCGCGGCAAGGGCCCGTTGCGGGGCTGGCTGCGGATCACCGCGACGCGCGAGCTCATCCGGCACCAGAAGAAGCGCGACCGCGAGGTCGCCGTCGACGACACCGGCATGCTCGACGCGCTGCTCGGCGCGCGCGGCGGACCCGGCGACGCCGATCCGCTCATGTCGCAGCTCAAGGCGCAGTACCGCAGCGAGTTCGCGCTCGCGCTGCGCGAGGCGATCGAGCAGCTCGAGGCCGAGGACCGCACGCTGCTCCGCCAGCAGCTCGTCGACGGCCTGTCGATCGACGAGCTCGGCGCCGCGTTCGGCGTCCATCGCGCGACCGCGGCCCGCTGGCTCACCCGCGCGCGCGCCGCCCTCGTCGCGCTCACCCACGATCGGCTCGCCGCGCGGCTGCGCGTGCCCGTCGACGAGATCGCCAGCGTCATCCGCCTCGTGCAGTCGCGGCTCGACGCCTCGATGGTGCGCTTCCTCGAAGAGAGCTGAGCTAGCGCCGCATGAAGAAGCAGACGTTGTTGTAGCAGGTCATCGCCCGGAACCCGGCGACCCACATCGCCAGCGGCGGTCGCGTACGATCGCCGCACGTGAGCTTGTACTCGGTCACCTGCTCGCTCAGCTCGTAGTCGGAGATGATCGAGTGGGGCGCCCCGAGCTCGATCACGACGTCGCTCAGCGCGCGCAGCCGCCGCGTGCGGGCCACCCCATCACACGAGCCCTGGAACGGGCTCTCGTAGCTCGTCGCCGTGACGGTGATCTCGCGACCGTTCCAGCCGGCGGCGTCGCGCTCGTCGATCATCGCGCCGTCGAGCAGCAGGTGCCCGGTGATCTTCCACGTGAAGTCCACGCCGGGCACGGGTGGCTTCGGCGTCGACGGCGGCGCGGCGGGCGCGCACGCCGCGAGCGACAGGATCAGGAGAGCGAGGCTTCGGGTCCGCGTAGCGGCAATGAAACCACGAAACGCGCCCCGCCGGTGGGCGCGCGCTCTGGCGCGAGCACCAGGTCGCCGCCGTGCTCGATCGCGATCTTGCGCGCGATCGCCAGGCCGAGCCCCGTGCCGGTCTCCTTGGTCGTGACGTAGGGCTCGAAGATCTTCTCGCGGCTGCTGTCGGCGACCCCCTTGCCGGCGTCGTCGACGAAGATGTGCACGCTGTCGTCCGCGCGGTCGGGCTCCCAGGTCACGACCACGTCCCCGACCGTGCCGGCCTCCTGACCGGCGTGAATGCCGTTCTCGATCAGGTTCGCGAGCACCCGCTTGAGCAGCAGCTTGTCGGCGCGCACGGTGACCGGCCGGGCGGGCGGCACGAGCCGGAGGCGCGCGGCGACCAGCGGGTCGAGCTTGAGCTCCTCGATCGCGTCGGCGAGCTCGATCGGCGCCTTCTCGACCTTGGGGAGCGCGCCGAGCGTGCGGAACGTGTCGACCAGCCGGCGCAGGCTCGCGATCTCCTCCTCGACGATCTCGCCGGTATCGCCCAGCAGGCGCGTGAACTTCGCGACGTCGGTCGCGGCGCCCCGGTACGCGCTCACGCACTGCTGCACCGCGAGCTGGATCGGCGTGAGCGGGTTCTTGATCTCGTGCGCGAGTCGGCGCGCGACGTCCTGCCAGACGCCCATGCGCTGGAGGTACGCGACCTGCTGGCGGGTCTCCTCGAGGGTGTCGAGCATCGTGTCGAACGCGTCGCCCAGGAGCGCGGTCTCGTCGTTGCCGACCAGCTGCACGCGCGCGTCGTGCTTGCCGCGCGCGACCGCCCGCGCGGTCTCGACGAGCGCGCCGATCCGCTGCGTGATACGGGTCGAGTACCACAGGCTGAACCCACCGACGAGCAACACGGGGATGCCGAGCAGCACGAGGAACGTGCGGAAGTAGCTCGCCGGCAGCGCCGTGTTGATCTGCGAGACCGTGCGCGAGGCGTCGATCGCGGTCTTGAGCTCCTGGAGATCCTCCGGCAGCGTCGCCGACACGATGAACGACAGCCGCAGGGCGCCGACCGGCAACGGCTGGTCGACGATCTTGTCGCGCCAGGCGGGCCCGGGCAGCGGCCGCGACGCCTCGGCGACGATCGTGCCGTCGGCGCGCACCAGCGCGATCGCGCGCAACCCCGGCTCGTGATCGACGAGCTCGTGCAGCTTCGCGGTCGGATCGAGCGCGACGAGGTCCGGCCGCTGCGCCAGCCGCTGGGCGACCTCGGCGTGCAGCCGCTTCGTGGTGTCGACGAGCTCGTGGTACGCGCCGATCGACTTCTCCATCGCCGCGATGCGCGCCGCGGCGTCGCTCGCGCCGACGTTGGCCGCGGTCTTGCCCATCTGGTCGATCAGCCACACCGCGAGGATCACGGGCAGGAGCGTGCTGAGCACGAGGCCGAGCGTCAGCTTGAGGCGGAGCGAGAAGCGGATCATGGGCATCAGGATTTCGACGGCGTCGGGCGGAAGAACGGCTGGCTGCGGATGCGCAGCACGCGATCCGCCTCGGGGATCTTGGGGTTGACGAACACGGACACGAACGACCCGAAGAACGATCCGCCGCGATCGAGCCCGCCGCCCGTGCCCTGCGACAGCCAGCGCCGGACCTGCGCGAGCGTCTCCTTCGACACCGGGTTGAGCTCGACGTGCATCGCGAGCGCGAACACCTTGTCGTGCGGCAGGTCGGCCGTGCGCGCGATCGGCAGGTCGATGATCTCGGTGAGCAGCTTGAGCGCCTCGGCGCGGTACTTCACGCGCTGGGTACGCCGACCACCCGGCTCCTCGAGGTTGACCAGGTAGACCTCGTCCCACAGGTCATAGGTCGCGGTGCGCTGGAGGAGCTGGAACGCCACCGGCTCGGTCGAGTCGCGCGGGAACACCCACGTCCGGATCACGACGGTCGACGGGATGCCGGTGTCGAGGTTCGCGAACGTCTGCGAGTCGAACAGCTGCTTGATGCGCATCGTCACGGCGAGCACGGCGCCGCGCTCGACGAACTGCATGTGCTCCTGCTCGATCTCGTCGTCGGCGCGCGCCGGCGTGGCGGCGAGCAGCGCGACGATCACGACCATCCGACGCATCATCGAGGTCATCGCAAGCGGCCCAGCCCGTTCGCGATCGTGAGCTCGAAGATCCCGATGTCGGTATCG
>JAPLLF010000340.1 GCA_026387715.1 Pseudomonadota bacterium | reverse complement strand
CGCGCGATCGCGTCGACGTACGTCGCGCGGCCGCGCGCCCGCGCGCGCGTCACCCGCGCGGCCGCGAGCTCGGCCTCGGTCGCCGCGCGCGCCGCGTCGTCGAGGATCGCGATCGCGTTCGCCGCGGCGCGCCCCTCGCTGACGCGCTGCTCGGCCGCGACCGCGCGGAGGTGCGCGCCGATCGACAGCCGCGAGTAGATCTCGGTCCCGGTCATGCGCTCGAGCAGCTCGCTCCGATCGCGGCCGTCGGCGCGCAGGAACGCGGCGAACTCGCCCTGGGCGAGCAGCGCCGAGCGGCGAAACTGGTCGAACGACAGCCCGAGGCGCTCGTGGATCGCGTCGAGCGTCTCGGTGCGGGTGCCGCCGAGCCGCTCGACGACCTCGTGCCCGAGTGCGTCGAGCGCGACCAGCGAGATCTGCTGTGCCTGCAGGTTGCCATCGATGCGATCGCGCGCCCGACGCACCGACCACCGCGCGCGATAGCGCCGGAGATCGCCGCTCTCGAAGTCGACCTCCGCGTACCCCGCGGCCGCGCCGCGCCGCAGGATCGTCCGCACGTCCTGCGCGCCGAGCGCCGACGGATCGTCGTCGCCGCGCCCGACGACGACCGTGCTGCGATTCGCGAGCCGGGGCGTGCGATCGAACAGCGCCACGCAGATCGCGTCGAGCAGCGTGCTCTTTCCGGCGCCCGTCGGCCCCACGATCGCGAACACTCCCGCCGCGCCGAGCGCGCCGCTGGCGAGATCGATCTCGAACTCGCCCGCGAGGCTGGCGAGGTTGCAGCCGCGGACCGCGAGGATCCTCACGACGCCAGCTCCACGTCGGCGAGCAGGCGCTCGAACGCGCCGATCACCTCCGCGCTCGGCGCCTCCTCGTGGACCTTCGCCCAGCAGCGCCGGAACACGTCCCGCGGATCGAGCTCGGCGAGCCGCTGCGCGATCGCGTGATCTCCGAGCGTGGCGCCGGTGCCGGTGTGCTCGACGCCGAGGCGCACGAGCCGAGCGCGCTTGCGGTCGAGCGCGGTCTCGATGGTCTGGCGCAGCCGCGGCTCGGGGCGCGCCAGCTCCACGATGACCTCGAGGTAGGGGCGCGTCCGATCGACCGCGTCGCTCGCGTCGCTCGAGGGGCCCGGCTCGACGCGATCCGGCAGCGTCGCGATCTCGGCGAGGATCTCGACGAGCGGCGCCGGCCCGAGCCGCACGATCTCGATCGTCCGCGGGATCGGGACGAGCCGTGGGACGACCGGCTGGCCGTCGACGAGGTCGACGAGGACGACCGAGTGTCGGTTGCGGGCCTCGTCGAGCGACAGCGGGATCGGCGCACCCGCGTAGCGCATCGTGTCGCGCATCACGCGCTGGGCGCGGTGCATGTGGCCGAGCGCGACGTACGAGATGTCGGCGGGGAACATCCGCGCCGACGCCGACTCCTGTCCACCGATCGAGATCCGCCGCTCGCTGGTCCACGTCGGATCCGCCCCGGCGAGGTAGAGGTGGCCGGTCACGATCAGCGCCTGGCCCGGCTGTCGGCGCGCACGCGCGAGCTCCATCACCTCGGCGTAGAGCGCGGTGATCTCCACGCCGACGGGCAGATCGATCGGTCGCAGAAACGGCACCGCCGCGACGAGCCCGCGCCCGCCGGCGATCGGGATGAGGAACCGCGCGCGATCGAAGCCGCCGATCACGTGGACGCCGAGCTCGTGGAGCACCGCGGACGCGGCGCCGAGCCGGGCGGGCGAGTCGTGGTTGCCGGCGATCGCGACGATGTCCATCGCCGGCCGGGCGCGGCGCGCCGCGGCCACCCAGTCGAACCACATCCGCTCGGCGCTCGCGGGCGGCGTGCTCGAGTCGAACACGTCGCCGGTGATCACGACGGCGTCGACCGCCTCGCGGTCGCAGATCTCGAGCAGCCACGCGAGGAAGCGCGCGTGCTCGTACTCGCGCGTGACGTCCTTGAGCGCGTGCCCGAGGTGCCAGTCGGAGGTGTGCAAGACCCGCATGCCAGCGTGCACCATGGCACACCGGTCTGATCATGCGTTCAGACGATCGGCGCGACGATCGTTGACAGCGTGGGCTCGCCGCCGCCTACTAGAAGTTTGGTGTTGAACACCCACCCGCGGGAACGCGCGAGCGCGCGGTGTGGCGGCGGCGATTGTGGACGCCTCCGAGGGCTGCGCGGCAGTCATGAAGTCGACGAAGGCACCGTGGGGCGAGCCGCCTGGTCACC
>JAPLLF010000904.1 GCA_026387715.1 Pseudomonadota bacterium | reverse complement strand
GACGAGGGACAGGGCAGCGAGCAGCGACGCGAGACGGACCATACTCCCGGGCCAGCAAGCCGCGCGCCGAGTATCGCCCGTGTGATTGCAACTGGTTAGAGGTTGCCGGCGTGGCCGGTAGCCGGCCGATCGATCGGTCTGTACGGTCTTCCCCATGGCACGCGTCGCGATCACCGGAGCAACCGGCCTTCTGGGAGGCAACCTCGCCGCGGAGCTCGTCGCCGCCGGCCACCAGGTCGTCGCGACGAAGCGCGGCTCGAGCCAGCACGCCCACCTCGACGATCTCCCGATCGAGTGGCGCACCGCCGGGCTCGACTCGATCGCGGATCTCACGCGCGCGTTCGACGGCGTCGCCGCGGTGTTCCACTGCGCCGCCGCGGTCAGCGTGAAGCGCGAGATCACCGCCGAGATGGAGGCGACCAACGTCACCGGCACCGAACACGTGATCGCCGCGGCGATCGCCGCGAAGGTCCCCCGCCTCGTGCACACCAGCTCGGTCGTCGGCATCGGGCTCGCGACGACCAGCGCGCCGTGCGACGAGACCGCGACGTGGAACTTCGACGCCGAGGCGGGGCTCGCCGATGCGTACGCGATCACGAAGCACCGCGCCGAGGAGCTCGTCACCGCCGCCGCCCGCGATCGGATCGACGCGGTGATCGTGAACCCCGCGTTCATGTTCGGGCCGCGCGACGCGCGCCCGAGCAGCGGCAAGCTGATCGTCGACCTCGCCCGGCGGCGCGTGCCGGGCTGGACCGACGGCTACAACAACTTCGTCGACGTCCGCGACGTCGCGCGCGGGATGATCAAGGCGTGGGAGCGCGGCAAGCGCGGCGAGCGCTACATCCTCGGCGGCCACGACCTGACCTACCGCGAGGTCATGCAGCGGATCGCCAAGGTCGCCGGCGTGCGGCCGCCGCGGTTTCGCATCCCGACGCCGCTCGCGCGCGTCGTCGGCTGGTGGGGCGATCGAGTCGAGGCCCGAGGGGGCGAGCCGGTGGTCAACTCGACGCAGATCCGCTACGCGTACACCGACAAGTTCCGGTTCACGCACGCCAAGGCGACCCGCGAGTTCGACTACCGGCCCGGTCCGCTCGAGCCGGCGATCGCCGACGCGCTGGCGTGGTTTCGCGCCCACCACCTGCTGTGACGAGCGGTCGCTACTTGCGCGACGCGAGATAGCCGCGCCCGCGCAGCATGAGCGCGCGGAAGCCCTCGACGTCGTTGGCGCGGATCACCGAGCGCAGGCGCTCGACCGCGTACAGCAGGGCCGCGAGCGACTCGGTGCCGTAGTCGTTGAGCGCCTGGATCTCGAAGTAGAGATCCGGATTCTCCGCCGCGACGCGGGTCGCGACCCCGAGCTGCGCGTCGAACGTCGTCGACGACAGCGTCGCGAGGTGCGGCGCCGCCTCGCCGCTCTCGGCCAGCGCCGTGAAGAACGCGATGTTGAGCGCGTGCGACAGCCCGAGCACGTACGCGATCAGGCGATCGTGGCGCTCGAGATCCATCTCGACGAGCGTCGCCATCGTCGGCTCGAACAAGGCCCGCGCCGCGGCGGTCGCCTCGGGCGAGCCGACGTCGATGAAGATGACGTGGCGGCCGCTGAGCAGCTCGGTGTCTGGCCCGAAC
The DNA here is from genome assembly GCA_026387715.1 of Pseudomonadota bacterium. GTDB lineage: Bacteria > Myxococcota_A > Polyangia > Haliangiales > Haliangiaceae > JABFXX01. The sequence continues at coordinate 899 of JAPLLF010000904.1, read as the reverse complement.
ATCGGGTGCACCGACGTGACCTTGGCGCCCGCCGCGGCGAGCGCCCGCAGGCCCGTGCGCAGCGGGCTCTTGAGCGAGCCGACGTCGAACACGATCCCGCTCGGCGGCGACACCGCCATCGCCTCGAGGATCGCGCCGGTCGCCGGCATCGGCGTGGCGATCACGACGAGCTCGTGGTCCATCGTGACGGTCTTCCAGTCGCGATGATTGAGGATGTTGACGGGACCGTCCGACGGGTCCGCGATCTCGACGGCGAAGCCCTGCGCGCCGAGGTAGCGCACGAACCACCGCCCCATCAGGCCGGCGCCGCCGATCACGAGCGCGCGGCGACCGCTGCCGGTGCTGCCCGCCGAGATCGTGTCCTTCTCCTGGATCGTGAGCGAGCCGCGGATCAGCGCGAGGATGAGCTCCTCGCCGAGCTCGGGCGTGAGGCCGTGCTGCACGGCCGCCGCGCGGGCGCGCTCGACGACGTCCTTCTCCTGGCGGTAGTCACGCGTCGGCATGCCGATCTCGCGCTTCACGGCGCCGATCTTCTGCGCGACGGCCTGCCGACGCGCGACGAGCTCGAGGATGCCGCGATCGATCTCGCCGAGCTCGGTGCGAAGGGGATCGAGGCGCGCGCGGGGGTCGTCGATGGACATCAGGCGCGCACTCTAGCTCACGGTCGGCGCGCGGCGACGACGCGGGCGACCAGATGCGACTCGTCGAGATCGACGACGAACCCGCACGCGCGCAGCACGCCGGCGAGGTCGTCCTCATGTTGATGGCAGCCTGATCCCGTCGCGTTTTGACGGTTGGGGTCGCCGAGCGGCGGGATAGTCGCGCCGTCGAGGATCTCGCCGTTAGGATCGATTCGCGAGGACGCCGAAAAAGATCGAGGGCCTCGGATGACAGTCCGA
>JAPLLF010000054.1:1157-1904 GCA_026387715.1 Pseudomonadota bacterium | reverse complement strand
CTCGCGCACGAGGTCGCCCAGCTGCGCGGGGGGCAAGACGGGGAGCACGCGGATCTCGAGCTCGACGTGATCGGTGATGCGCACATCTCCCTCGCGTTGAACTTCGGACTGCACCACCTCGAGTCGCGCACCACACGGCATGATCGAACCTCGTCGCCGATCCTATCACCAGGATCGCAGGTCCAACGGCGACGCGTTCGGCTCCGCGGTAGCATGAGGCATGGATCGCCCCGTCGACGTCCTCGGCTACTACACGAGCCGGCACGCGCTGCCGAGCGAGTACGTCCTGCCCGCGCTGGGCGTGCTCGCGCTCGTCGTGTTCTGCGGCTGGTACTTCAGCAAGCCGCAGAAGCTCAAGCGCGAGCTCCGCCGCGCCCCGCGCTTCAAGATCACCGATCTGCCCGACAGCACGCTCGGGCGCGTCGTCGGCGTCGCGCGGCCGATCGGCGAGCCGCTCACGAGCCCGCTCAACGGGCGGCCGTGCCTCTACTTCATCTCGACGGTGTCCACCGTCGGCCGGGGCGCCCGCGTGGTCGCCCGCGAGGAGCGGGGCGTGCCGTTCCTGCTCGAGGACGACACCGGGCGCGCGATCGTCGACCCGCAGGGCGCGGACGTCGCGCTCGACCAGGACGAGCACAGCTCGTCGGGCACCCTCGACAATCCCACCGAGGTCGAGGCGCGCTTCCTCGCGCGCCACGGCGAGGTGAGCAAGGGCCTCGTGTTCAACCGCGCGCTCGCCGATGCCGT
>JAPLLF010000054.1:0-1131 GCA_026387715.1 Pseudomonadota bacterium | reverse complement strand
CTACCGCGAGCAGACGATCGCCGTCGGCGAGACGATCGCCGTGCTGGGCGCCGCCGTGCGCGAGCCGGATCCCGACGTCCAGCCGACCTCGGTCGGCTATCGCGAGGCGCAGCCGATGCGGCTGCGGCTCGCGAGCTCGGCGCGCATGCGGCTACGGATCAGCGACAGCAAGTCGACGACGGCGTGATCGCTAGATCGCGCGGTACGAGAAGCTGACGAACGGAACACCCATCAAGAGGTCGGTGACGGTGGTTCCGTCGAACGCGACCGGCTTCAAGAAGCCGAGATCGACGCCGATCTCCCGCGACGTGAAGCGGACGCCGTACCAGACGAGCGCGCCGTCGGCGGCCGCGTCGACCTCGCCAGCGATGAAGCCCGTATCGATCTCGGCGATCAGCTTGAGGTGCCTGCCGACGCGGACCGCGGCGTTGACCGACGCGAGGAAGGGCACGGCGCTCTGCTGCTCGCGCACGAACCCCGCCGCGAGGTAGCCGGTGACGTGCGAATAGCAGTCGTCGTCGAGACAGTAGGTCGCCGCGCCGCCGAGCATCAGGAAGCCGAGCCCGTCGCTCTGGGTCGTCTCCGTGAGGTTGCCCATCGCGTCGACCATCGAGTTCGTCGACGAGAACAGCCCACCCATCAGCGCGGCCTGCCCGGCGATGTGCAGGCGACCCTGGTTGAGGAACTGTGCCTTGATGTTGACCGCGCCGGTCTTCGGCATTTCCTGGACGATCGGCAGGATCGTCGTGACCCCGACCGAGATCTGATCGGTCACCGCGTAGGTGTCCGAGATCAGTAACAGCTCGAAGTCGGAGAACGTGAACGTGCCCTTCGGCTCGGTCAGCGCGGTCGGGGCGATCCACGAGCGACCCGCGTTGGCGTCCTCGATCACACCCTTGGGCACGTTGCTCGGCTCGGCCACCGGCGCGGGTGCAGGCGCGGCCATGCCGGGTTGCGCGGGCATCGGCGGGGGCATGTCGTTCGGCGGCGGCATCGGGGCGCCCGCATCGGGATCGGGGGGTGGCTGCCCTGGCTGCGCCGAGGCAGCAGAAGAGGCCAACACGAGCCCGAGGATCAGAAGTTTACGCATTGCCGGCGATCGTAACAGCAACCCAAACGGGGGCATGGCAG
>JAPLLF010000306.1 GCA_026387715.1 Pseudomonadota bacterium | reverse complement strand
GACCAGCCGCCTGCGCTCGGCCTCGAACGGCGCCATCGCGTCCGCGAGCAGGAACCCGCGTGCGCCCCCCACGCCACCATCGTGGGCGGCGCCGACGAGGTAGGCCAGCGCCGCGCCGGCGTGTCCAGCGAGCAGCTCGCTGCGCCCCCGCTCATCGAGCAGGGCGACCCTGCCGAGCGACGCCCGGTGCTCCTCGGCCTCGGCGCGATCGCGCTCGAACACGATGCCGCGCACGGTGACGGTGGCGACCAGCGCGAGCGTGATCGAGGCGATCGTCGTGATCGCGACGGCGAAGCGGTGGCGCTGGATCCAGCGCCAGGCGAGCTGGCTCCGCGTGTAGCGATGCGCGGCGACGAGCTGACCGGTCTCGAAGCGCTTGAGATCCTGCGCGAGCGCGCCTGCCGTCGGGTAGCGATCCGCCGGCGCGCGCGCCATCGCCTTGGCGACGATCGCGGCGAGGTCCGGGGGGGTGCCGGGCTCGTGCACGTCGACGGAGACCGGCGCCTGCGTCCGCACGAGCTCGAGCACGACATCCGCGGAGGCGCCGACGTACGGGGCGACGCCGGAGAGGACCTTGTACAGGAGCGCGCCCAGCGCGTAGACGTCGGCGCGCTGATCGACCGACTCGCCGCGGGCCTGCTCGGGGGGCATGTACGCGGGCGTGCCCACCACGCTTCCCGACACGGTCTCGTCGGTGACCACGCGCAGCGGTCGCGACGTCGCGGGATCGGCGGCGGGATCGATCGGGGCGTGGAGATCCTTCGCGAGGCCCCAGTCGATCACCACGGTCTCGCCGAACTCGCCGACCAGCACGTTCGCGGGCTTGAGGTCGCGGTGGATCACGTGCTCGCTGTGCGCGTACGCGAGCGCGTCGGCGACCGCGATCACGTTGGGGAGCAGGCCGAGGCGCTCGTTCAACGTCGCGCGCTCCGCGACCACCTTGTCGAGCGAGCGACCCTCGACCATCGTCATCGTGTAGAACGGCTCGCCGCCTGGCCACACGCCGGCCTCGTAGACGTGGATGATCGCGGGGTGCTGGAGGCGTGCGGTGATCCGTGCCTCGCGCTCGAACCGTCGCGCGGCGTCGCGGTTCTTCGGCAGCAGCTGCTTGATCGCGACCGCGCGGCCGAGGCGAAGATCGCGCGCCGCGAGGACGCGCCCCATGCCGCCCTTCGCGATCTCGCCGGAGATCACGTAGTGGCGTCGCTCGACCGGGACGAGCTCGGGGTAGTCATCGCCCGTCGCGTCGACGGGGGCGTCGACGCGCGCGGGTGGCTCGGCGCCATCGATCGTGTCCTCGGGATCTGGCTCCACCACACCCATCACGCTGCATCCGTTATGCCGTATGCGACGATGGCATACACACTGCAGGACCAGCAAGCGTGATAGTGTGGTCGGTCGTGAAGGTCGGGTTGCTCGGGCTGGTCGTGAGTGGCTGCTGGTCCGAGCCCGGGCTCGTCGACGACGCCTTCACCCCGGCGCAGTGGACGCGCCTGCAAGCCGAGCTCACCGTGCCCGCGCTCGACGCCTGTGCGCTGTCCACCGGAACGTGGGCGCAGCCACGATGTGATCGGCTGGCGCGCCTGGGCCAGCAGCTGTTCTTCGAGCCCGCCTTCTCGCGCAACGGCGCGACCGCGTGCGTCACCTGTCACGACCCCGGGCGCTGGTTCGTCGACGCGCGCGAGGACAACCAGGTGTCGCGCAGCGTGACCGAGCAGTCCACCCTCGGGTGGACGCGGCGAAACGCGATCTCCGTCGTCAACGTGGGCCTCACGGCGACGCTGGCTCCCAAACAGCAGGTGTTCACGTGGGTCGGCAAGTACGCCAGTTCAGGCGAGGTGCTCGCGCTGGCGCTGACCGCGATGGGGCAACCCAAGGTCCCGGCGAGCTACGCCAGCGTCGCGGGCGTGATCCGGAACAGTCCGAGCTACGCGGCGCAGTACGCCGACGTGTTCGCGCGCTCGAGCGGGCTCGCCTCCGACGAGCAGGTCTTCCAGGACGTCGAGCTGGCGTTCGAGGCGTACATGCGCCGGCTCGGGAGTGTCGACGCGCCGTTCGATCGCTACCTGGCCGGCGATGCGAGCGCGATCGACGACCGCGCCCGGCGTGGGTTCGCCGTGTTCGTCGGTCGCGGCACCTGCATCGAGTGCCATCGCGGGCCGGCGTTCACCGACCTCCAGTTCCACTCGACCGGGGTGCCGCAAGTCGGGCATGCGCCGGCCGTCGATCCTGGGCGCGTCGAGATCACGGATGCCCCCGACGACACCGGGCGGTTCCGCACCAGCTCGCTCCGCAACATCGCCGAGACCGGTCCCTACATGCACGACGGCGCGCTGGCCTCGCTCGACGACGTGATCTGGTTCTACCGGCGGGGTGGGGGCGTGGCGGGCTACGAGGGCGACAAGGATCCGCGACTCACCCCACTGGAACTGACCGACGACGATGCCCGCGATCTCGAGGCGTTTCTGCGGACGCTCACGGGCGCGGAGATCGACCCGAGCCTGCGCGTCGACCTCCGCATGCCCATGGCCTGTGCAGGAGCCACGTGCGCACCGTGACGCTCGCGCTCGCGCTCGCGTGGAGCGCGCCGGCCTTCGCGGAGCCCTCGTCGGAGCCCTCGTCGCCGCCCGCCGAGCCTGCGTCCGATCGCCCGGCGCCGAGCCCCCCGAGCCTCGCTTCCCCGATCGCGATCGACGAGTTGCTCGAGCGCATCGCGCACCTCGAGGCCCGGGATCGCGACCACGCGCGGACCGAGCGGGCGGTCGCCGCGACCCACAAGGAGGTGCAGACGCTGCTACCGCTCCGCCGGTTCATCACCGTGTTCGTCGACGTCGGCGCGTTCGCGGTCGCGGGCGATGGCTCCGGGATCCGCAGCGATCGGGATCACGTCCTCTATCCGGAGTACGTGGATCGGGTCCCGGGCGAGTGGGTGTTCATGGGCGATCCGCTATCGACCGCGATCAACTCGAACGGCGAGCCGGCCTCGACCTCGAACTCGCGCGAGCTCGACACCGACACGATCCACGGCACGTCCGGGTTGATCGTGAACGCGATCGGGCTGTCGATCGGCAAGGACGTCGGGCACGGCGTCGCGATCGCCTCGCTCGTCGAGGTGCTGCCGCGACCGGGCCAGAACCTGCTCGACGTCGAGCTCGCGCACGTCGACTACCGACCATCGGACGAGCTCGATCTCGTGATCTCGGCGGGCAAGATCGACTCCGTGCTCGGCATCGAGTACCGCTCGCAGGACGCGTTGCGGAGACTCGGCGTGACCCCCTCGTTGCTCTGTCGCTACACCTGCGGCCGACCGCTCGGGCTCGAGGCGCGGCTGGTGCAAGGCCGGCTCAGCACGTCCGCGTCGATCACCAACGGCGACAACTTCGAGCAGCGGTTCACGCCCGCCCACGCCTTGCGCGCCAACGCGCTGCCGACGGTGGCCGGGCACGTCCAGTGGGTGCTCCCGGTCGGCCAGGGGGATGGCCAAGGGGTCGAGCTCGGGGTCTCGGGGGCGCTCGGCCCGCAGGACGACCAGCCGATGACCTCCATCGCACAGTGGCACGTGGGGCTCGACGTCCGCGTCCGCAACGTGCGGCGGTGGAACGTCAGCGCCGAGTACGTCCAGGGCCTGCAGCAGGGGTTCACGAGCTCCCCGACGGCCGCCTGCAACGTGGCCGCGTGCCTGCGCTACAAGGCGGCCTACGTGCTCGTCGATCGACCGGTGAAGCCGTGGTTCGTGCCGTACGTCCGGGTCGACTGGCGCGATGCGTTGCACGAGCATGGGGTCGAGTTCGTCTACGAGTCGCACACGCTGCGTGCGACGCTGGGCATGCACCTCGAGATGACGAGTCGGATCATCGGCAAGCTCGAATACACCTTCAACCGCGAGCTCGGGCGCATCCCCGCGTTCCCGAACGACGTGATCACGACCTCGGTCGTGGTGGCGACCGACTGATGTGGACGCGTGGACCCAGCCTCGTCGTCGTCGCGGTCGTCGTCATGGGCGCGGTCGCGAGCGTCGGCGACGTGGTGGCCGGGACCCTCACCGGACGCGTCCTGGTGATGAAGAACGGCAAGCCGGTCGTGGGCGACGACGTGTGGGTGTACGTCGAGGACCTCGCGGTGCGCGACCGTCGCCTCCCGCCGTCCTCCGACGCCTCTGGACGCAAGCTGCCCACCCGTGAGATCCGGCAGGTCAACGAGCAGTTCTTGCCGCGGGTGCTCGTGGTGCCGCTCCACACGACGGTGACGTTCCCCAACTTCGACGCCAAGGAGCACAACGTGTTCTCGCCGACGGATCCGGGGCACTTCGATCTCGGTCGCCACAATCAGGACTACAAGGGCGAAGCCTGGACGTTCGAGGACCTCGGCGAGATGAAGATCTTCTGTGACATCCACAAGGGCATGTCCGCGTGGGTCAAGGTCGTCGACGCGAGCCACATCGCGCCGGTCAAGAACGGTCAGTTCACGATCGCGAGCGTTCCCCCGGGGACCTACAAGGTTCATGCGTGGGTGCACGACAGCGTCGAGGTGATCGAGAAGGTGACCGTGTCCGAGGGGACGACCACGGTCACCGAGCTCCACCTCCAGCTCGGGCGCGAGGCGCCCCACAAGCGCCAGGACAAGAGCAGCTACCCGCTGTATCCCTGAGCGGCAGGACGGCAAGCCTTGCCGACCCGCGCAACTCTTGCCGCCCAGATCCGGCAAGGCTTGCCGTCGCCCGCGGCGCGCGGCGCGTGGCGGCTGGGACGTCGATGGCGCGGCATGTGCGTGTCGGCCCGCCATGCATCAACGCGTGGTCGGGGTTCTTGGAGGTGTCGGTGTCGTCGGGTTCCTTTTCATCGGCCTCGTCGGCTGCGGCGATGATCCCGCGCCGACGCAGGTCGACGCGGCGCCGCCGCTCGTGGATGCGCCGGTCGCCGTCGACGCGCCGCCGAGCCTGTTGACCGACGCCGAGATCGCGGCGATGCACTTGCTGTCGCCGCTCCCCGCGGTCCCGGCGGATCCGACCAACAGCTTCGCCGACGACCCGGCCGCCGCGGCGCTCGGTCAGAAGCTGTTCTTCGACAAGAGCTACGCGGGTGGCCTCGCGGTCGCCGACGACGGCACCAACGGAGGTCTCGGGATGGTCGGCGACCAGGGCAAGGTCGCGTGCGCCTCGTGCCACAGCGTGGGGAGTGCAGGCCTCGACGACCAGCGCTCGCACCCCAACAACGTCTCGCTCGGGACCGACTACGGGACGCGCAACGCGCTCAACCTCGTCAACGCGTCGTTCTACAAGTGGACGAACTGGGGTGGCCGCTTCGATTCGCAGTGGTCGCTGCCGACGGCGGTCGCCGAGAACGGCAAGATCATGAAGAGCTCGCGCCTCCAGGTGGCGCACATGCTCTACGCGAAGTACCGCACCGAGTACGACGCGATCTTCCCGGTCGCGCTCGACGCAGATCTGGATCCCACGGCCGCAAACGCCGCGCGGTTTCCGCTGACCGGCAAGCCCAAGGCGCTGGTCACCGACCCCGACGGCGCCTGGGAGCTGATGGCCGCGGGCGATCGGACGATCATCAACCGGATCTACGCGAACTACGGCAAGGCGCTCGCGGCGTACACGCGCAAGCTCGTCAGCCGCGACGCGCCGTTCGACCGGTTCGTGGCGGGGGATGCCCAGGCGATCAGCGTGTCGGCGATCCGCGGCCTCAAGCTGTTCCTCGGCAAGAACTGCGTGGCGTGTCACGCGGGCCCGAACTTCGCCGACGACGACTTCCACGCGCTGGCCGTGCCGCAGACCGGCGCGCACGTGCCGGCCGTGGATCTCGGGCGCAACCAGGACGTCCCGGGGCTGCTGGCGAGCCCGTTCAACTCGAACGGCGCCTACAGCGACGACGTCACGACCGGGCGGCTCACCGGGCTCGCGCAGGACGATGCGCAGAAGGGGCAGTTCCGGACGCGCAGCCTGCGCAACAGCGCGATGTCCGGGAGCTTCATGCACGCGGGCCAGTTCGCGACGCTGGCCGAGGTGGTCGCGTTCTACGACCAGGGCGGCGGTGACGTCGGCGCGACCGGGATCGTCAAGGATGCGCGGATGCTGGCGCTCGGACTCTCGACGCAGGACAAGGCGGATCTCGTCGCGTTCCTGACCACGCTGACGGGAGCGCCGGTCGACCCGATGCTGCAGGTCGACACGTCGAAGTGAGGTCTTGAGATGGGGAGCAACCTGCTGAGCAACGCGACCGTGCTCAGCAGGTTGCTAGGGTGGGTAGGGGTCTTGCTCCTCGCGGACGTCGAACTCGAACGGCAACGGGCGGATCGGATCGCGATCGAGGAGCAGGAACAGGAGGTCGGTCGAGGTGACGAGCCCGACGAGGCGCTCCTGGGCGTCGACGACGAGCACCGAGTCGATCTGCTGCTCGGTCATCGTCCGGACGAGGGCCTGCACGGTCTCCGTCGGCGGACAGGTGATGGGTGACGTCGTCATCGCGAACGCGATCGGGACGTCGGGTACGTGGATCACGCCTTGATGGTCGAGGTTCGAGCGCAACAGGATGTCGCGGTCGGACACGATGCCCATGATCTGCCCGGCCCGCACGACCGGGAGGTGCCGGATCCGGCGTCGCTTCATGATGTTCCAGGCTGCGGGCATCGGCAGCTCCGGAGGAACGACGATCACCTGCCGCGTCATCGTCGAGGCCGCGTGCGCCATGTTGTAGAACGTAAGTCCGCCAGCCCACGAAGCGCCGCGACACGGTGACGCGGGGTGGGCCCGCTGGTCGCTACAGCTCGAAGCCGAGCTGATCGCTGGGGCCGTGGTCGTCGATCCACGCGACCGGCATCATCGGGCCGATCTGCAGCGCGCACCAGCTGTCCTTGCTGACGCAGATGGCGCCCGCGATCGCGTCGGGCGCCAGCTTCCGGAGCTCGACGAGCGCGTTCTTGAGCGCCTTGCGGATCCCGACGCCGTCGGCGACCTGCCGCGCGACGTCCTTGGCGAGCGCGAGGCGGAAGATCGCCTCCGTGCCGCTCGTCGAGATCGCCATGTCGCCGTCGGCCCACGAGCCGACGCCCGGGACCGACGCGTCGTCGACGCACCCGGCGCGCCGGTACACCGTGCCGCCGCCCGACGTCGCGGCCGCGAACCCGCCGTTGCGATCGCGCGCGACCGCGCCGCCGCCGCCGCCGTCGATGACGAGCCTCGGCTTCGTCGGGTCGATCGGGCGCTGCGCCTCCGCTTGCGCCTCTACCCACTGGGCGTGGGTGCGCGGGGTGATCAGCGAGCCGGGTACCACCGGCGGGAGCCCGATCTCGTTGGCGTACTTGAGCGCGCCGGGCCCGGCGAGGATCACGTGCTCGTTGGTCTCGAGCACCGCGCGCGCGACGATCACTGGCGCGCCGCACTAGGGCACCGCGGCGACCGCGCCGGCCCGGCGCCGCGTCCCGTCCATCACGGACGCGCACGTCTCGACGTTGCCCTCGCGCGTCAGCGCGGCCCCGAGGCCGGCGCCGAACTCGGGATCGTTCTCGAGCACGCGCACCGCGGCGACGACGGCGTCGAGGGCAGAGGCGCCGCGCTCGAGCAGCGCACGGCCCGCCGCGGCGGCGGCGCGGGTGCCGGCGCGGACCCGGTCCTGGCGATCCGGCGCGATCTTCCCAGCTCCACCGTGAACGACGATCATGCGCTGTCGTATCACGATCGACCGGTATGCTCGCGGGCCGCGTGACCCGAGGGCCCCAGAGCACGGTGATGATCACCGGCGAGCAGCTCCGCGCGATCGCGGGCTACGCGTTCGCGCGCGGCAAGGCGTACCTCGAGGAGGGCCGCGTGCTCGAGTGCACCGGCGAGGGCGACGTCATCGAGGGGCGCGTCGAGGGCGAGGAGATCTACGCGGTGCACGTCGAGGTGACGCCGCGCGCGCTCGTCGCCCACTGCACGTGTCCGGTCGGCGGCACGCTGTGCAAGCACGCCGTGGCGCTCGTGCTGTGCCACCTCGAGCGGACCGCGGGGGCTCACCTCGCCCGCACGCCGCTCGCGCGCTCGGAGTGGTCGAAGTCGAACGCGGACGCGTTCACGACCCGGGCGGATCTCGAGGCGTGGGCGATGGCGCAGCAGGTCCCGCACGTCCTCGACGTCGCGGCCGACACCCTGTGCGAGGAGCTCCCGGCCGAGCTCGTCGCGCGCTACGGGCTCAAGTACGTGCTCGGGCGGCTCGCGCTGCGCGACGTCGGATCGCGGGACGGCGCGGCGCGGTACCTCAACGCGCGCGGGGGTGTCGAGGCGCTCGTCGCCGAGGCCGCGCATCGCGTGCTCGAGCGCGGCGCGGCGTCGGTGCGCGCGGCGATCCTCGAGGAGGACGAGCGCACCGCGCCGGCGGATCCGGGGCTGGCGCCGCTGTGGCTCAAGCTGCGCGCGGTCCGGCGCGC
>JAPLLF010000089.1 GCA_026387715.1 Pseudomonadota bacterium | reverse complement strand
GGGTGCTGATCCGGCTGTTGACCGCGCGCGCGGCGCTCGCCCGCGCGCTCGCCGTCGGCGACACCGAGCGGATCCTCGAGGTCGCGACCCGCGAGCTCGCGCGCAAGACGGACGGGCTCGCGCGCGCGCCGCTCCTGCTCGCCCGCGCGTTCGCGTTCGAGATCAGCGGCGACTGGCCGAAGGTGATCGGCGCGCTCGACGAGATCTCGCTGACCACGCCGCTGTCGCCCCGCGCCCAGGCGCTCCAGCACGAGACCGCGGCGCGCCGCGCCGGCGCCCTCGTCGAGCTCGGCCAGGTCGCGACCGCGCGGGCCGCGGTCGACACGCTGCCTGCCCCGACGCCGCTCGCACCCAACGCGATCGATCAGATGGTCGCGCAGCTCACGCACACGCTCGCGCGCGGGCGCGTCCTCGTCGCCGAGGGCAAGCCCGACGAGGCGCGCCGCGCGCTCGAGGCGATCACCAAGAACATCCGCGCGACCGAGCTGCAGCGCGCCACCGCGCACTACTACCTCGCGGCGATCTCGGGCGAGGCCGCGGCCGCCACCCACCGCCTCGCGGTCGCGCGCTTCGCGCCGAGGTCGTGGATGAATCAGAACCGGCCGGCGTAGGCGACGCCGACCCCGTCGGTCGACAGCGTCGGCGTCCACGCCATCGTGTCGGCCGCGGCGCGCTTGTCCGGCGCCGTGAAGTACAAGAGGGCGGCGCCGCCGATCGCGAGCGTGCCGACCGCGAACATCGTCGTGCCGGTTCGCCGGAGGGCGCGCGCGGCCCCGTTGGCGGCGTCGTTGCCGGCCGGGGTCATCTCGGCCTTCTCTTGATCGTAGAAGGCCTTCTTGTTGAGGCCGTAGACGAGCGTCGCCACCCAGAGCCCGACGCCGACGACGCCCGCGCCGTAGGCGACGTACCGACGGGGCTTGCCCGGATCGAGCATGAGGGTCGAGTCGCCGTCGATCAGCGCGAGCGAGATCGTCTTGTTCGCGGCCGTGGCGAGCTCGAACGCCTGCCGGGCGATCCGCTTGCCGGGCGCGCGGGCGACGAGCTGGTGCGCGCCGGGATCGAGCTCGACGTGCGCGTAGTCGCTCGCCTTGATCTCCTCGCCGTCGATCGTGATCCGCAGCTCGGCCGGCACCGGCGCGGCGAGCTCGATCGCGATCGACGGGACCTTGAGCACGAGCATCTGGGTGTGCGTGCGCGCGGCCTCCTCGTGATCGGGGAGGTGGCTCTCGGCCGCGCGCGCGAGCGCCTCGCGGAACCACTTGATCGCCGTGTGGTACTTGCCGAGCTCCTCGTAGCAGAGGCCGAGGTTGAGCTTGGTCCCGGCGGCGAGCGGGTCGAGCTGGTTCGCGCGCTCGAACTTCTCGCACGCTTCGTTGGGCTGCTTCTTCGCGAGGAGCTCGCGCCCCTCGGTGAACAGTCGATCGGCCTCTTGCTGCTTGGCGTTGGCGTCCTCGGCGTGGGCCGAGAGCGACGCGAGCGCCAGGCCGAGCGTGACGCCAAGAACTCGATGCAGGTGCTTCACGTGGACCGATTGTAGCTCACCACCGTAGCGTCGTGGCGAACCCGACGTGATCCGGTGCCACGACGGGCACCAGCCACGCGTGCCGGGGCTCGGTCTCGGGAGAGCTCGCAGGCGCGGTGAGCCAGAAGTACACGCCGACCCCGATCGCCGCGAGCCCGACGCCGCCGACGACGGTCGCCAGCGTGCCGAACGTGCGTGCGCGTTCGGTGCCCTGCTGGCCACCGGCGTCGCAGACGTCGCCGTGACACGGCACGTAGGAGTTGCCCCCGGCATCGACGTGGGCCTCGAACTGCGTGTCCCACGTGCGCTTCGCGTACATCGCGAGCCCGACGCTCGTGCCGAGGACGACCGCGCCGCCGATCGTCGCGATCTTGCCGATCGTGCGCTTGCTGCTCTTCACGACGACCACCGTCGCCAGCTCGGGGACGTCGATCGTCTGCGCGCTCGACGGTTGGAGCGTGACCGTCGTGGCGAACGGCAGGCGGCCCGGGGCCGAGACGTTGATCGTGCGCGCGCCCGGATCGAGCGAGAGCCCGACGAGCGCGTCCGGTGCGACGACCTGATCGTCGACGAGGATCTTCATGCCGGGCAGGGGCCTGGCGAGCTTGATCGTGAGGTGCGGCACGAGCGGTCCCAGCGTCGCGAGGTGCTCGGCGGCGGCGGTCTGCTGCGCCTGGAGATCCTGCTCGCCCGCGCGATCGCGCGCCTCGGTGAACAGCTTCACCGCGGTGGCCGTGCGTCCATCCTTCTCGGCGCACAGCGCGAGGTTGAGCAGCGTGCCGATCGCGCGCTCGTCCTTCTTCATCGCCGCGGCGAACTTCGCGCACGCCTCCGGAAGCTTGCCCTGCTCGCGCAGGGCGACGCCCTCGTCGAACAGGCGGTCCGCCTCGGTCTTGGCGTCCCCGGCGGCCTCGCCGATCATCGCCACCGTGAGGAGGACCGCGATCGAGTGGGTGCTTCGCATGCGGCGGATTGTAGTCCTCGCCCGTGATGGGGAGCCAGTTCCCGCCGGGCGCCGATGGATCAGTGCGGGACGGGGGTGCCCTGCCGCTGGTCGAAGACGTTCCCCTTCGGCTCGATCTTGGGCGACTCGACCTTGGGCGGCTCGACCTTGGGCGGCTCGACCTTGGGCTCGACCTTGGGCGGTGGCTTGGTCTTCTTCGTCACGATCTTCTTGAGCCTGGGCGGCTCGACCCTGGGCGGCTCGACCTTGGGCGGCTCGACGATCTTGGGCTCGATCTTGGGCTCGATCTTGGGCTCGATCTTGGGCTCGATCTTGGGCTCGATCTTCGGCTCGATCTTGGGCTCGATCTTCGGCTCGATCGTCGGCGCTGTGGGCGTCGCGGTGGCCGACGGACCGGCGCTGGCGACGACGCCGATCGTGGTGCCGACGACCGCGGCGAGCCCGACGAGCAGCGCCCAGGGCAGCCAGCGCCTGCGGGGGCGCGACGGGATCGTCCGCGCGTCGGTCGGCAGGCTCGTCGGCATGATGTACGCCGGGGGCGCGGGCGCCGGCGGCGCGGCGTCCCCACCGCCGTGCGCGGGCTCGATGTTCGGGCTGCTGCGGCGGAGCACGCGGAACATGCGCTCGACCACCATGGCGGCCTGATGGCGATCCTGCGCGAACGGGATCAGATCGTTCGCGAGCTCTGCCATCGTTCCGTACCGCTGCTCGGGCGTCTTCGCGAGGCAGCGCAGGATGACGGCCTGCAAGCCGAGCGGCGTGTTGGTCAGCGCCGCCGGCGGATCGACCGCGACCTTGACGCACATCTCGGAGAAGCTCTCGGCCTCGAACGGCTTGCGCCCCTCGAGCACCTCGTACATCACGGTGCCCAGCGACCAGATGTCGGTGCGGCCGTCGACGAGCCGAGCGGAGCGCATCTGCTCGGGCGACATGTACGCCGGCGTACCGAGCAGCGACTGCGTCTGGGTCAGCTGCATGTCCGCGCCGGTCGGTGACTTCGAGATGCCGAAGTCGAGCACCTTGAGCAGCGAGCTGCCGTCGGGACGCCACGTGACGAACAGGTTCGACGGCTTGATGTCGCGGTGCACGATGCCGATCGAGTGCGCCTCGGCGAGGGCCTCGGCGGCCTGCAGCATGAGATCGACGGTCCACGGGACCGGCAGGTTGCCGCGCTGGTCGATCAGCTGATCGAGATCGAGCCCCTCGAGGAACTCCATCACCATGTACGGGACGCCGTCCTCGAAGGTGCCGACGTCGGACACGTGGGCCACGTGCTCGCTCTTGAGCTTCGCCGCGGCCTGCGCCTCGCGCGTGAAGCGCTCGACGGCGTCGGCGTCGTTCAGGACCTCGTTGCGAAGCATCTTCACGGCGACCTTCTCGCCGAGCTGGAGGTGCGTGCACTGGACGACGACCCCCATGCCACCGCTGCCGAGGATCGCGTCGACCCGGTACTTCCCGAGGAAGACCCGGCCGATCTGGAGCCCGTTGGATTGAGGTTTACCGGGCGCCACGCGAGCGCTCATCGTAGCGCGCCCGGTGGGGCTCAGTGAGGAATCTGGTGGATCTTCAGCACGTTCGTCTGCGCGCCCGAGCCGACCGGCACCGCCATCGTGACGAGCACGCTCTCGCCGGGGCGGGCGAGGTTCTTCTCGAGGAGAGTGGCCTCGACGCGGTCGAGCAGCTCCTCGGTCGTCGCCGCCGGGCCGATCAGCACCGGCGTGACGCCCCACACGATCGCGAGCCGGCGGTAGCTGACCTCGTTGGCCGTGAGGCACACGATGTTCGCCTCGGGCCGGTACTCGCTGACGAGCCGCGCCGCGCCACCCGAGTCCGACACCGTCACGATCGTCTTGAGCTTCATCGCCCGGGCGGCGATCACCGCGGCGTGCGCGATCGCGTTCGCGCTGATCGCGAGCTGCAGATCGTGGGTCTCGACGTTCGCGCGGTAGTACGCGCTCCGCTCGATCTCGTCGATGATGCGCGCCATCGTGCGCACCGCCTCGACGGGGTGCACGCCGGACGCGGTCTCGCCCGACAGCATCAGGGCATCGGACGCATCGAGCACCGCGTTGGCGACGTCGCTCGCCTCGGCGCGCGTCGGGCGTGGCTGGCTGATCATCGACTCGAGCATCTGGGTCGCGGTGATCACGATCTTGCCGCGCTTGTTGGTCTCCTCGATGATCCGCTTCTGCCAGAGCGGCACCTTCTCGGGGCCCATCTCCACGCCGAGATCGCCGCGGGCGACCATGATGCCGTCGCTCACGTCGATGATGTCGCCGAGCCGGTCGAGCGCCTGCGGCTTCTCGATCTTGGCGATCACCGGGATCGACACCTGATCGACCGTCAGCAGGCGCTTGGCCTCGAGAACGTCCTCGGGGCGGCGCACGAACGACAGCGCGACGTAGTCGACGTTGTGGCGGAGCGCGAAGCCGATGTCGTGCCGATCCTTCTCCGACAGGGCCGGGGCCGAGACCTCGACGCCGGGCAGGTTGATGCCCTTCTTGTCCTTGAGGATGCCGCCGGTGACGACGACGGTCTTGACCTCGTGGCACTGCACCGCGGTCACCGCGAGGCCCAGGTAGCCGTCGTCGAGCAGGATCTGGTCGCCGGGCTTCACGTCGTTGGGCAGCATCGAGTAGCTCGTCGCGACGCGCTTCTCGTCGCCGATCACGGACATGTCGGTGGTGATCGTGAACTCCGCGCCCGCCTTGAGCTGGATCTGGCCGTTGGCGAACTTGTGGACCCGGATCTTGGGGCCCTGGAGATCGAGCAGCGCGGCGACCGCGCGGCCGCGGCGTTCTGCCTCGCTGCGCACGATCGCGAGCATCCTGGCGTGATCCTCGTGCGTGCCGTGCGAGAAGTTGAGCCGGGCGACGCTCATCCCTGCGTCGATGAGCTCGCCGATGCGTTCTGCGGTCGACGAGGCAGGGCCGAGAGTACAGACGATCTTCGCGCGAGGCATTGCGGCGCGAGTATGCCCCGTTCGCCGCGCGGTGTGTTACACCCCGGCGCATGTCGACCCGTCGCGGCTGGCCAGTGATCGCACTCGCGATGGCCGTCACCAGCGCCTGCACCGTCGAGCGGGATCAGCCCAACCTCGTCGGTCAGGACATCCGCTTCACGATCATCCACACGTCGGACATCCACTCGCGGTTGTTCCCGTACTCGTTCGTTCCCAACACGTTCGATCAGGACTACGGGCTCGATCCGAACTGCAAGCCGTTCGGCGGGATCGCGCGCATCACCGCGATCGTCAAGGACATCCGCCGCACCTCGCCGCGCTCGCTGTGGCTCGACTCCGGCGACGCGTTCCAGGGCGCGCCGGTGTTCAACGAGTTCAAGGGCGAGGCCGAGATGCGCGCGCTGTCGCTCGCCGGCATGGACGGCGCGGTGATCGGCAACCACGAGTTCGATCTCGGCGCGGCGAACCTGTTCGACAAGATCGACAACTTCTCGCAGTTCCCGCACCTCGCGGCGAACTACGCGTTCTTCGATCGGACGAGCGACGCGCGCTCGCTCCGCGACGTCGTCCGCCCGTTCGAGATCTACGACGTCCAGGGGCTCAAGGTCGCCGTCATCGGCATGGCGAACATCGACACGCTCACGTCGATCTCCGAGGGCGGCAACTCGCTCGGCTTCCGCGGCATCGCCGACAAGGACGCGCTCGAGCGCTGGGTCCGCATCCTGCGCCCGATCACCGACGTCATCGTCGTCGTCTCGCACCTCGGGCTCGACGAGGACGAGGGGCTCACGCCGTCGCAGGTCATCGATCCGAACGCGTCGTTGCCGCTCAATGGCATCGATCTCATCCTCGGCGGTCACCTCCACATCGTCACCAACCCGCCGAAGATCCTGCCGAACGACGACGGCAGCCAGTACTGCAAGACCCACGACTGCCGGACGGTGCTCGTGCACTCGGGCGCGTTCGCGAAGTACGTCGGCAAGCTCGACCTCGTCGTCCACGTCGGCTCGTCGAACTTCGACCCCGAGAACCGCTCGCGCATCGTGTCGTTCGCGTACCAGAACCTGCCGGTGCAGTCGAACACCCAGGATCCGGCGACCGGCAAGTGCACCAAGCCGCTGCCGCAGGACGCCCAGGTCGCCGCGCTCATGTGGCCGTACTCGGTGAAGCTCAACCAGGACATCGATCTCGGCGGCGTGTTCAGCTACGTGCAGCCGTCCGGCAACGGCAAGATCCTGCGCCAGGATCCATCGGGCGGCGACAGCCAGCTCGGCAACCTCGTCGCGCGCTCGATGCAGCAGCAGCCCGGCGTCGAGGCGGAGTTCGCGCTGACCAACTCGCTCGGCATCCGCACCGACTTCGAGCACGGCGCGCTCACCAACGAGCAGATGTACAACGTGTTCCCGTTCGAGAACTCGATCACGGTGATGTACCTGTCGGGGCTCGAGGTGCAGGCGATGCTCGACTTCGTGTCGCGGCGCTCGGCCAGCCGCGGGTGCCGCACCCAGGCGCAGGTCGCCGGCATCACGTTCGACATGGTGTGCCACGGCACGTGCGAGAACATCGACCCGACCACGGGCAAGCCCGCCGAGGCGTGTGCCAAGAACATCTACCTCGGCGACAACTGTCGCGCGACCCCCGATGGGCCGGTCGATCCGACGAAGTGCGCCAGGCTCGCGCCGACCGGCCTGTACCGCGCCGCCGTCAACGACTACATCGCCGCGGGCGGCTCGGGCTTCGACGTGCTCAAGCGCAACAGCTCCAAGCAGGACACCGGGATCTCGCTGCGCGACTCGCTGACCGTGTACCTCACCAAGCAGCGCGCGGCGTGCGACGGCGTGTCGACCGACATGGTGCCCGACGACACCGATCCCGACGGCATGTGCCCGGGCTCGGCGACGCCGGCGGCGGTGGCGATGAACTGCCGCAAGGTCAAGGAGCGCTTCGGGCCGATCTCGTGCCTCGATCAGAACATCGAGAAGCACGACGGTCGCATCCGGCCGGTGTTCGAGTGAGCCGGAGCAACTGGAAGATGAAGAGGATCGCCATGCATCTCACCCTTCCCGCGCTGCCTCTCCTGCTCCTCGTCGGGTGCGTCGACACGTTGCCCGATCTGTCGGGCACGACGTCGATCAAGGTCGAGGTCGTGTCGCCCGTCGATCGCGGCTCGTTCGCGACCCGGCTCGACGACGCCGCGCGCGATGTCGTCGTCAACCTGACGGCGCTCGACGCCAACGGCGAGCCCGATCCGTCGTTCGACGGGGAGCTCGGCGTCTACGTCCAGTTCCTCGGCACGCTGTCGCCGTACCTCACCGGCACGCCGCTGACGACCGTGCAGCTCACCGCCGGCAAGGCGACGAACAAGATGATCACGTTGCCGCCGGTGTTCGGCCCGACGACCCTGTGGTTCGACGACAGCAAGGCCGCCGACCCGACGCTCGCGACCGGCGCGTCCGAGCCGCTGTGGTATCGCGATCCGTTCATCGAGGACATCCAGAAGCCTCGCCTGGAGACGGCGCTCGACGCGCTGTCCAAGAGCACGCTCGAGCTCAAGCAGATCGCCGTCCACGCGTCGAAGTACGGCGCGAACGGGCGGCTGGTCGTCAACTCGGTGTTCGCGCAGGGCTACACGGTCTCCGACATGCAGTGTGGTCCAGGCGGCGCCCCGCCGTGTACGTCCGAGCCGTACTCGAGCGTGATGGTGTTCTCGTTCTCCGCGCCGCGCGCGACCTCGGACGAGGACGAGGGCTCGAGCGAGCTGCTCCGCGAAGGGCAGGTCATCAGCCGGTTCAACGGCGGCGTCTCGGAGTTCAACGGGCTCACCGAGATCGGCTTTCCGCGCACGTTCCTGTCCACGCTCGACGACGTCGATCCGGCCCGGGAGCCCAAGCCGGCGAAGTTCGACGTCGGCTGGTTCGCGGCCCTGTCGGATCCCAACGGCATCATCAACTTCGAGCGCTACGAGGCGGCGCCGATCGAGATCGACAACGCCGTCGTGTGTGCCCTCGACGACGCCTACACGACCTTCAAGCAGTGGAAGATCGATCCCTCGGGGACCGAGTCGGCCGGCGGGGCCGACTGCTCGAAGAGCAAGAACGTCATCAGCCTCATCACCTCCGGCGTGGCCGCGGATCTCGATCCGTCCACCCTCGTCGGAAAGAAGATCCCGAAGATCGTCGGGATCGTCCGTCCCGTGAACATCGGGACGTTCAATGTCTGGATCGTCTATCCGCGTGGGATGGCCGACCTGCAGCTGCCTTAGGAGCCTTGCGTGAAGACGAGATTTGCAGTTTCCACGATCGCCCGCGTCGCGATCGGTGCGCCCATGGCCCTGACGATGGCCCTGAGCTCGGTCGCCCACGCACAGCCGGCGCCACCGCCGCCGCCGCCGGGTTCGCCGCTCCCTCCAGGCACGGGCCTCGGCGCGGCGGGCAGATCACGAACGAGAACCTGCTCGTGAAGCCGGGCTAGACCATCCCGAGCGTGCCGGGCTGGCGGTTCGGTCAGCCGAACAGCCTCGGCGTGATGTTCTTCGACAACTACGACACCCGCTACAGCGGCTTCGAGACGATGTCGCACGCGGTGATGTACCGCAACTACTCCAAGGGTCACCTCCAGGCCGAGGGCGCGTTCGTCCTGCGCATCAACGAGGTGTCCGAGAAGCAGATCGACCTGGCCGACGACGGCACGTACCTCACGCTGTCGAACTGGAAGGATCCGACCCACAAGGATCCGACCCGCATCTCGCTGACGGCGTTCCCGGTATCGGCGGATCGCCTCCGGCTCGGCTACAGCTACCGCCTGTCGTACGGTGGTAATCCGGAGTGGGGCCGCACCAAGTCGGCGACCCCGGGCTTCAAGGTGCAGTTCGACGGCGGGAAGTTCTACGCGTTCGCCGGCGCCAAGAGCGCCGTCGTGCTCGACCGCCGGACCGCCGAGCAGAAGTCGGCGCTGTCGTTCCTCGCGGGCGGCGGGCTCGACATCTCGGACATGATCCGGTTCGAGGTCAACGGCGGCTACTTCGACCGCGGCTACAACGAGCTCCAGGACGTCAACGACCAGAAGGTCCAGCTGATCGGTGCGTCGGCCCAGCTGTCGGTCCACAAGGGCATGCCGCTCAAGTCGTCGGTCGACTTCCGGCTCTACAAGTACAACAACGAGCAGGTCGCCGACCTGTTCAAGCCGGAGAGCTACCCGGGTGGCCTCGCGTGGCTGGCCCAGGCCGAGTTCACGACCCTGGGCCAGACCCTCAAGGATCCGGACCCGACCAAGACCGGGTCGACCAAGATCCAGATGGGCCACGCCGGCGACCTCAACGTCCGCCTCAAGTGGGAGCGCATTCGCGTGCGGCTGGACGTCAGCTTTCGCGATCTCGGGTTCATCCTGCACAGCCAGCCGAGCCTGCCGACCTACTCGGACTTCCCGAGCGACTACAAGAAGACGCCCGACCTGTTCGCGGCGATCGGCGCCGACAAGAACTTCAACGACTGGCTGACGCTCGGCGTGATCGTCGGCGTCGACAAGCCCGCGACCCTGACGACCCCCAAGGGCCTCCCCGGCGCCACCGACACCGGCATGGGCACGTCGACCGCGGTCATCCGCAACAACAACATCGACACCCTCATCACCATCCTGCCCACCGGCAAGGAAGCGGTCCCGCAGGTCGCGGTGAAGGGGACGGCCAAGGTCGACTTCGGCCGGATCTACACGGCGCTGGTCGAGGTCTACTACTCGCTCGATCAGAACACGACCAAGTACGCTCGTGAGAACGAGAACGACCCGACGTCGGCGTTCGTGTACAAGTTCGGCGAAGCCAACCAGCTCGGCGTCAACGCGACGCTGCAAGCTCGGTTCTAAGTTACTGAAAAGACTTGGTCAGGGCGCCTCGGGTCCTGAAAACCAAGCCTCGATCAAGCGGGAGTGACGGCTAGTTCACCCCGCTCGATCAGGGGCACTTTTGTCGGTAATCCAGCAGGGGGATCCGAGGCATCGTCGGTAAGCTGGCCTCCGGGTGGCCTGTCGCCTCCCGACGAATGATGACCTCCCCCACCTCCGCCTGGCGAACGATCACGGACCTGCTCGGCGGTCTGGTCGATCGGGTCGATCGCTTGCTCGGTCGGGTCGCCCTCGGGGCGCTCGCGTTGCTCGGCGGCTGCCAGAGCGCGGAGGTGATCGCCCCGACCGCCCCGGCTCCTGCCGAGCAGGTCGTCACGATCCCGGCGGACGCGGCGGCTCCGGATGCCGCCACCCCGCTCGGCTCGTTCAACATCACGTTCTATTACGTGATCGGGGAGGACGAGGTCGTCGCCCGGAAGAAGCCCGTCGTGCCGAGCGCCAGCGGGTCCGGGACGATCGTCGCCGCTCCCGCGAACGACAATCAGCTCGTCGGGGATGGCGATGACACCCTGACCGCGGCGATCGCCCCCCCTGACCTGGTGACCGTCTTCGCCGGGGGTTGCGAGCCGATCGCCGAGGTCTCCCGCGAGTTCGCCAGCCAGCTCGATCTCCAGGGGACCGGCAAGCTCCGCGACGGTCGCGTGCTCAACATCGAGGGCGCCTGCCACTGCGAGCGGTCACCGTGCTTCAAGGTCATCGAGAACCAGTGGGGGACGAGCGGCAACGGTCATCCGCTCCAGCCGTTCCGTACCGTGGCGGTCGATCCCAAGGTCATCAAGGTCGGGACGTTGCTCCACGTGCCGCTGCTCGAGGGTCGGATGATGCCGGGGAGGGAGCCGTGGGGTGGCTTCGTCCACGACGGGTGTGTGGTGGCCGACGACACCGGCGGCGGGATCGATGGGAATCAGCTCGATCTGTTCGTCGGGCGCAAGGCGTACTTCCTCGGGCTGTCCGGTAGTGGTGGCAGCCACGCGTGGGCACGCCACGTGCCGGTGTACGACGGCGCGGGCATCTGCGAACGCAAGGGTCGCAAGATCGGCCGCAAGAACGCCGCGATCTGACGGCTACGGCGTCGCGGGAGTCGTCGGGGTCGGGGCTGGCTCGGGCATCGGCGTCGGGGCCGGCTGGGTCGGGGCCGGCTGGGTCGGGGCCGGGGGAGGCGGCGCCGGCGTCAGGGCGGACGTCGGCTTGGGTGCCTCGTTCTCGGCGTCGTCCTCGGCGCTCGACACCGTCGCGATGAAGCCGACGAGCCCCGCGAGGAGCAAGCTGAAGCCGATGTTGCCGTAGGTCGACGCGGTCGACTTGCAGTCCGAGGTGTTCTGCCCGACCTTCAGCATCTGGTCGCAGTCCGCGCCGCTCTTGACCTGGTTGAGGATGATCAAGCTGCCGACGATCGCGGCGCCCTCGCCGAGCTGAGCGTAGGTCCGCTTGGTCGCGTTGTGCGGGAAGCAGCCGCCGACGAGCACCGACCACGACATCATCAAACCAACCGCGCGCATGGGGGTTGTTTGTAGCAGAAGCCGTCGCACGCCGCGACGCGAACCACCTACCGGCGCAGGGCGGCGATGATCTCTTCGCGGATGACCTGCGAGAGATCCGCGGCGCGCGGCAGGTCCGCCGTGGTCGGCACCGACGAGTGCGGTGCCGGGGCGCAGGCGACCACCCGCATCGGGGCGGCCGCCGACGTGCCCAGCTTGGCGCCGATCTCGACCGCCCGATCGGCAGCACGGCCGATGCCAGCCTTGGCGCGGGCGGCCAGCAAGGGCCCCAGGGCAGCCTCGGGCAGGGGCTGGACCCCTCCGAGCGGCGCCGCGGCCACCGCGATCTTGGCCAGGTGCTCGACCAGCTCGAGCCGGAGGTACGCCTGCTCGAGATCGGCGCCCCAGGCGAGCACGCCGTGGTTGCCGAGGATGACGGCGTCGACGAGC
>JAPLLF010000046.1 GCA_026387715.1 Pseudomonadota bacterium | reverse complement strand
TCGCGGTGTAGAAGCGGCGCTGGTAGAGGAGCTGCATGAACAGCAGCGGCGCGACGCCCGCCGTGATGCCGAGGCCGAGCATGAACGGGAGGCGATCGCGCACCTGGGCGACCAGCGCCGGCGAGGTGCCCGGCCGGATCGTGCGCACGAGCGCGTAGCCCGTGCCGGCGACGACGTAGCCGACGAACACGGCGTGCAGCGCCCAGGTCACGAGGTACAGCGCGAGGTAGAGCGACGAGGTGCTCGTGGTGAACGGCCACATCACCTCACCCCCGCCTGATCGAGCCACGTCGTGATCTGGGCCAGCGTCGCCGGGTCGTGGCTCTCCGGCCAGGTCGCCGGGCGATCGGCGATCTCCCAGCGCAGCAGCTGGACGAGCGCCTCGACGTCCTCGGCGTTGCCCGCGAACGGCGGCATGAAGCCCTTGGTCCGCTGCAGCTTCGCGAGGTTGAGGCGCAGCTGATCGTCGGTCCACGTGCGGGTCAGCTCGACGAGCGCGTTCGCCCCGCGCATCGTGTGGCAGGCGTCGCACAGCGCGCGCTCGACCTTCGCGCCCCGCTGGAGCTGCGCGGTGACGAACTGCGCGGGTTCGCGCAGCGGATACGGATCGTCGGTGGTCGCCCCTCGCGCGCGCAGGTCGATCACCTCGGCGGGCGTGATCGAGGTCGAGTACAGCGTGCCGCGCACCGTGTACGGCTTGCGCGCGCCCTCGCGCACGAACTCGCCGGCCGCGGTCGCCCCGAACGCGAGCGCGAGCAGCAGCGTCGCGGTCGCGCCGTTGATGTAGAGCCGCTTGAGCACGAGGCCGACGACGACGTAGCCGCCGATCAGCACGGACGCGCCCGCCGCGAGCCCGACGAACATCGTCATCGGCATGCTGCCGCCGAGCAGCCAGCCACGGCTGTCGGCCGGGAGCACCGCGAAGTACCACATGGCGAGGATCGGCATCGCGGCGATCGGCAGCGCGAGCCGGGCCGCGCGCCGGATGAGCGCCGCCCGCCGCCCGCGCGCGTCGGCGTCGAACGTCATGGTGTTGATCACGATGCAGGCCGCGAGCGCGCCGAGCGTGGCGGCGACGCACGTGCGAAACAGCAGCGACGGCCAGAAGCTCGGGTTGAAGAAGCCCACCCACACCGACGCCCCGGCCGTCCACTGCCCGGGCGTGAGCTGCCACGACAGGATGCCGTTGATCCAGAACAGGCTCATCCACGACGCGAACGCGTACATCGTCAGCAGCCGGAGCCGCGCGCGCGGCGACAGCGCGTCCCCGCACCGGTAGAACGCGTAGCCGGCGACGACCTCGACGGCGAACCACACCCACTCGGTGGCCCACAGCCAGTGGAACTCGTCGATCATCAGGCCGATCGTGCGGGCGCCGACCTGGATCGTCGTGAACCAGATCGCCACGCCGGTGAGCGCGCCCATCACGAAGCTGACGAGCACGAGCACCTTGAAGAAGCCGTCGACGAACTTTCGCCCGTCGGGGAGCGTGCCGCGTTGCGCGAGCCGCTCGAAGTACAGCAGCAGCATGCCGCCGCCGATCGCGAACTGCGCGAGGAAGACGTGGAGGATGCCGACCCCACCGATCACGAGGCCCTTCATCGCGGGGCCGAAATCGTTGACCGGATAGAACGGAGGCGAGGCCACGAGCCTTGGATGCTACAGCGGCTCGTTCGACAGTGCGAAATCGCCGCTTTCGGGTGCGTCGAAATGCCACCACTCGGTGGCGAGCCCGATGAACCCGGCGGCGTGCATCGCGGTCTCGAGCCGCTTCGCCTCGACGCCGCGCGCGCCGCGCAGCGCGACGTCGCGATGGGATCGGCGCGACGCGTCGTCGAACGCGGTCGGCAGCACGACCTCGCCGCCGTCCTGGTCGACGATGCCGAGATCGATCGCCGCGCCCCGGCTGTGGCGGGAGCCCGTCTTCGGGTTCGCGACGTAGCGCGCGTCGGGGAGGTGCTTCCACAGCACGGCCTGGATCGAGCTCGGGCGATAGCAGTCCCACAGCAGGAGCCGGCGATCCTGCGCGCGCAGCGCGACGGCCACGCGGGCGAGGCGCGCGGCGACCGCGCGGCGCAGCTTGCACCGGGCGACCGGATAGAGGACCTCACCGGTGAAGTTCTCCTTGGTCGCGTAGCGGACGTCGATCACCGCATCGGGGATCACGGTCGCCACGTCCACGAACTCGCGCGGATCGGCGCGCGGCTCGTCCGCGATCACCGTTCCGGGAAGCAGGGCGAGCGCGCCGAGCAGTCGCACGAGGCGGGTCATGCCCCAAGCCTAGCCTAGCGCCCGAGCCCGAGCCCGAGCCCGAGGACGACGAGCAACCCCGCCACGGCCAGGCGGAGCGAGAACGGCTCGCCGAGCAGCCCGACCGCGCCGACCCCGGTGACGATCGGGATCGCGAGCTGGAACAGCCCGGCCTGCGTCCCGCTGATGTGACGCAGGCACCAGTACCAGATCGGATACGCGCACGCCGTCGTGCCGGCGCCCATCAGGACGCCCCACCCGAGCCCCGAGGCCGTGATGATCGGCGTGCCCAGCACCTGGCCGACGCCGAGCACGGCCGGTACGAAGAGGATGACCGCGAGCGTGACGAAGTTCCCGGTGGTCATCGCCAGCGGATCGGTCACGCCGCGCCCGACCGCCGTGTAGAGGCCCCACGCCAGGCCGGTCCCCGCGAGCATCGCGACGCCGAGCGGCGTCACCGTCGACAGCTGGGCCGCGGCGAGCACGCCGAGGCCCGCGAGCGCCAGGAGCGCCGCGAGCAGGCGGCGGGTCGACAGCGTCGCGCCGCGCGCCGTATCCACCCCGACGAGCGCGATGAACACCGCCGCGTAGAACACGAACGTGCCCGCGGACGCGCCGATGTGCTGGTAGCCGTACGAGATCAGCAGGGCGTACGCGCCGAGCCAGCACGCCGGGACCAGGTGGCGCCGTCCGGGGATGGCGGCCTTCGGCACCCCGCGGACGACCGCGATGGCGACGAGCATGAGGGCGCCGGAGAGGAACCGGACCTCGGTGAGCAGGGCCGCGTCGAGCAGCCGCTGCTGGACGACGAACCGGGTCATCAGGCTGTTCGCCGCGAACGACAGGAGCACCGCCAGCATCGCGACCGGCAAGACGCGAGAGCGGGATCCCATCGAGCCTCATGCTACCGCCCTGCGGTACAACCGCTCGATGTCGAACGATGGCGAAGCGCACGACCCGACCGGGCTCGTGCACGCGTACGTGCTCGACGGCAAGGGCGGCGGTCAGGCGCTCGACTGGGCGGGCATCGCGCGGTGGACGCCGCACGACGGCACCCTGTGGGTGAACTTCGACTACTCGCTCGATCGCGCCGCCGAGTGGGTGCGCAAGGAAGCCGGGCTCGATCCGGTCGCGATCGAGGCGCTCACCGACACCGACCCGCGCCCGCG
>JAPLLF010001201.1 GCA_026387715.1 Pseudomonadota bacterium | reverse complement strand
GTGCGCCTCGTAGCCGGCGCCGAGGTGATCGATCGTCGCGTCGAAGATCCACGGCGCGCAGCCGAGCCCCGGGAGGAAGATGATCGGGCGGCCGTGGCCGCGGACCTCGACGTCGATCGCGACCGGCGCGTAGGCGACCCGGGGTGGCGAGCTCGGCATCGCCATCGACGCATGCTCCGGCACGGTCGGCAGGATCGGGATCCCGGGAGACGACGGGGCGAGCTCGAGCGGGAGCTCGCCGCTCGGCCGCCGCTCGCTGGCGCAACCAGGCGCCCACCCACCCAGCAGGAGGGCGAGCCCGAGCAACGACGCGACGACGCGCATCTCCCTACTGTGAGGCCAAACCATCGAATCAGCCAGCGCGACGCAGCGCCGCCCGCACGAGATCCGACTTCACCGTCGAGCGGGGCAGCTTGAGGCCCGGGAACCAGGACCGCGCGTCCTCCTCGATCCCCATCCCGTGCATGTAGTTGTAGACCGCCGCGCGCAGGCCCTCGGCGAAGTTGTCGTGGTCGCAGCCCGTGGGATCCGTGAACCCGACCTCGTTCTTCGCGAACCGCCCACGCTTGGGCGTGCGCAAGGTCACCAGCTCGATGCCGTAGTCGCCGGGGGCAGCGCCGATCGGGCTGTGCACCGTCGCCGCGAACCGATGCCAGAACGCCGACTGGATGCAGCCCTCGGCGAACAGCTGGCGCACCCGCTCGAGGGCGTCGATCGTCTCCTGGGCGGTCTCGGTCGGGAACCCGTACATCAGGTAGGCGTGGACCATCACGCCGGCGTCGGTGAACGCGCGGGTGACGCGCGCGACCTGCTCGACGGTGACGCCCTTGTTCATCATCCCGAGGAGCCGGTCGGACGCGACCTCGAGCCCCCCCGACACCGCGACGCACCCCGAGCGCGCGAGCAGCTGGGTGAGCTCCGGCGTGAACGCCTTCTCGAACCGGATGTTGCCCCACCAGGTGATCGCCAGGTCGCGCTCGAGCAGCTGCTCGGCCATCGCGCCGAGCCCGGCGGGCGGCGCCGCCTCGTCGACGAAGTGGAACCCGGTCTGCCCGGTCTCGGCGACGAGCGCCTCGATCCGATCGACGAGCAACCCCGCCGGGGTGCGGTCGTAGCGCTTGATGTAGTCGAGCGACGTGTCGCAGAACGCGCACTTCTTCCAGTAGCAGCCGTGCGCGATCGTCAGCTTGTTCCACCGGCCGTCGGACCACAGCCGGTGCATCGGGTTGAGCATCTCGAACAGCGACACGTAGCGATCGAGCGTGAGCCCGGCGTAGGTCGGCGTGCCGGCGCTTTGTTGCGGGATGTCGTGCGCGGCGGGGTCGGTGACCAGCTCGACCGTCTGCGCGGCGGTGCGCACGAACGTGCGGAACAGCGGCGCGGACGGATCGCGCAGGTGCGCGATCAGCGCGAGCAGCGGCGCCTCGCCGTCGTCGAGCGTGATGAAGTCGACGTAGTCGAACACGCGCGGATCGGCGAGCTCCCGCAGCTCCGTGTTGACGTAGCCGCCGCCGAGGATGACGCGGACCTTCGGATCGAGCTGCCGGGCGCGTCGGGCGATCCGCAGCGCGCCGAGCAGGTTGCCCGGGAACGGCACGGTGAGGCCCAGGACGTCGGGGCGGTGCCTGGCGACCAGCGCGTCGGTCACGCCGTCGAGCAGCTCGTCGACGAGCGACGGCCGACCCTCGAGGGCGGCCTGCAGGGGATCGAACGTCGCGGCGCTCGACGCGAGCTTCTCGCCGTAGCGCGCGAGCTCGAACCGCGGATCGACGCCGTCGCGGATCGCGTCGGCGAGCTCGTCGATGTAGAGGCTCGCGAGGTGCTTCGCGCGATCGGCGATGCCGAGGCCGCCGAACGCCCACGCGAGATCGTCGCCGCCCGGATCCGACGCCGCGAACCGCGGGCCCTCCGGCAGGAGCTCGCGGCCGACGATGCGGAGCGCGACCGCCGGATCACGGCTCTGGAGGAACCGGACGACGGTGTCGACCGTGGACACGTAGCGATCGCCCTGCGCGACGACGTGGCCGACCGCCGCCGTGCGCTTCGCCTTGGGGATCGCGCGCAGCTGCGCGAGCGCCCGCGTGATCCCGGCGCGCGAGAACAGCGCGAGGAACAGCTCGAGCGCGGCGTCGGCCTGCATCGGCTCGAGATCGAGGCGGGCGGCGTGCTGGCGCAAGAAGCCGACGAGGTACGCCGTCGCCGGGTACGGCGTGTTGAGCTGCGTCATCGGGGGCGTGACGAGCAGGATCCGCACGCCGACAGCCTACGGCATTTGCGATGGAATGGCGTCGAGCCCGCTGCTATCAACGTCGGACATGCGCCTCGCCCTGACCCTCGTCGCCGTGGCCGCCAGCGCGGCGAGCGCCTCCCCCGGCTTCGTGTCCGCCGGCAAGCCCATCCGCAAGCCCGCGCCGACGAACATCCCCGACGAGGTCCTCCGGTCGTTCGTCGCCGGCATCGTCGCCGACAAGCGCGGCGACCTCTCGACGGCCACGCGCCGCTACCAGGACACCAACCAGATCTCCCCGCAGGCGAACACCTACTACAACCTCGCGGACGTGCAGCGTCGGATGGAGCGCATCAAGGACGCGGTCGCGAGCTACCAGAAGTACCTCGAGCTCGCGCCGGCGGCCGGCGATCGCAAGGCCGTCGAGCAGGTCATCGCGGAGCTGACGGCCAGCGAGCCCACCGCGGCGCTCGACGGCGACGGCAGCGACGGCGAAGGGCTCATCTTCCTCGACGGCAAGCTGCTCGGACCGTCGCCGCAGGTGGTGCACCCGCCGGTCGGCAAGCACGTCGTGGCGCGGCTGACCGCGACGGGCTTCAACGCGCGCCCGCTCGAAGCCAGGCTCGCGGAGACCGTCCACCTCTCGATCCGGCAGCGAGATCCCGACGACGGGCCGGTCGGCAACGTCGTGCTGTCGTCGTCGGCGACCTTCAGCACGTCGGGGAGCTGGAAGGATGGGGCGCTCACCTTCGAGGTCCCCGGACGCTTCACGCTCGCGCCGGGTCACTACAAGACGCAGCCGTGGAACGACCACCGCGCGTGCAACCCGGTGGTGTTCGACGTGCCGACCCTCGGCAAGAACCAGGTGGTGTTCGTCTTCATCGATGCCGCACCGAAACCGTCCGGGACGTGCGCGCAGATCACGACGCGCACGCAGATCGTGACGCTGCCGGGAGCGTCGTCGTGAGGGTCGCATCCAGGCTCGCGCTGCTCGCCGTCCTCGCGCTCGCGGGGTCGGCGACCGCGGACAGCAGCGCACCCAAGCGCAAGGCGAATCCGACGACCGACAAGTTCGCCAAGGCCGCGGCCGAGGCGTTCGGCGATGCGTTGATCGCCGACGAAAAGGGCGATCTCCCCACCGCGCTCGGGCTCTACCAGAAGGCCCAGGCGATCGCCCCCCACCCGAGCACGACCTACAACATCGGCGACGTGCAGCGCCGGCTCGGCAACTTCGAACAGGCGATCGTGGCGTTCGAGACCTACCTGGCGCTGCTCCCCACCGCGCCCGATCGCAAGGAGTGCGAGGCGATCATCGAGACGCTCCTGCAGACGCCCGGCACGATCTTCCTGACGACGCTCCCGGCGAGCGCCCCCGACGCGATCGCGTTCAAGGACTACTACATCCTCGTCGACGGCGTGATCCAGGTGAAGCCCGGCACGTCGGCGACCCTGCAGAAGGAGGTCAACCAGGTGGCGATCGCGCTCCCGGTGCTCGCCGGCACGCACGCGATCGACGTGGTGTCCGCGATCAGCTACGGCTACACCACGTGCGAGGTGCGCGCCGGCAAGCACGCCATCTGCAAGGTGCAGGCGAAGCCGCGGATCGACGGCCGCCTGGTGATCCGTGGTGACGAGCATGACCTCTCCGTGCGCATGACGATCAACGAGCACTGGGTGCCGCTGTCGCACGACCGCATCGACCTTCCCCCCGGCAAGCGCCGGCTCCAGATCCGCGACCGCCAGTGGGAGTGCCCCTGGCTCGACACCGACATCCCAGCCGGGTCCGCCGACATCGCCTACGTGTTCCTGGACTCGAAGGAATACCGAGGCTTGGAGCGGTGCCGCAAGCTCGACATCCGCCAGCTCAAGCTCCACTTCGACTGAGGTTTGCCAGGCGATGCCGCCCGGCGCGGTCGTTTGTCGGGAAATGCAACCGAACCCGGACTCATCCGTCTCAGGAGTCATGCGCCTGGTGGTCCCGCTCCTGCTCTCGCTCGCGTTCACCCAGGTCGCCGCGGCCAGGCCGCCGATGCTCGACGACGACGTGGACCGCTACGCCAAACCGCCGCCTCCGACACCACCAACACCAACACACCTCGCGCACGACGACGATCACGACGACGATCGCAGCGAGCACGCCCGCTGGCGCCTCGAGGGCGGTTTCGGCGCGCGGTTCGGCAGCTTCCTGGTCAACGGCACGTCGGTCGGCACGGTCACGCCGGGCCACGTCGAGGCCGGCCTGCGCAAGGGCCGCATCCTGATCGACGGCGAGTACCAGCTGATGTCGCTCGGCCTCCCACCCGAGGCGATGACCTCGCCGCGCGGCGCCGCGGATGCACCCCTGCCCGCGCTGGCCGGGCGTGGCCTGATGCACCGGGTCGGCGCGAACGCGCGCTACAGCTTCGGGCGGGTCGGCGAGCACGACGGCGGCGCCGACCTGTTCGTCGAAGGCGGCTTCGGGCTCCAGCACTTCCGGTGGGACGCCGGCGGTGTGTGGACGCGGCCGGATCTGTCGCTCGGGCTAGGCGGCGCGCTGTGGGGTCAGGGAGATCACCGCCACGGTGGATTCGCGGTGGCCCTCCGGGTCAACCTCGCCCGCCGCGACGACAACACCGACGGGCCGATCGCGTGCGGCGGCCCGTGCGACCAGGCGACGAAGCCCGTGGGGTGGGATCGCAGCTTCCTGTTCGACATGACCGTGATGTTCGGGAAGTAGGGCGCGCGTGCGTTCGCCGGGGTGAACGGGGCTATAGTGCCGCGGTGCCGGACATCCTGGCGATCGTCAGCAAGGCGGTCTTCGAGCGCGACGGGAAGCTCGACGACGAGCCGGTGAAGCCGGGCGACGTGTGGCCCGTCGATCGCTACACGAGCGCGAACAAGATCCTCAGCGGCGTGGCCGACGGTGGCCGGCTGTTCCTGGTCACCGTGCGCCCGCCGAACGAGCGCATGTGGATCGTCGGCGTCCTCGAGGCGCCGAGCTACGACGGCGCGGCATGGATCGCGCCGATCCCGAACGCGTACCCGGTCACCGACATCTCGCACCTGCGCGGCGAGATCGAGTTCGAGCCGG
>JAPLLF010000104.1 GCA_026387715.1 Pseudomonadota bacterium | reverse complement strand
AAGAACGTCAGGTCGAGCGCCTTCTTCAGGAAGCCGACCCCCGAGCTGCCGCCCGTGCCCGGCGCGAACCCGATGATGCGCTTGACCGTCGTCATGTGGCGGAACCGCCAGAGCTGGAAGCGCTCCTCGACGTCGACGAGCTTCTCGCACATGTCGTAGGCCTCGTAGTTGCTCGCCGTGTTCGCGTAGATCGCGCGGAACACCTCGAGCACCGCGGCGCTCTTCTGGTACGGCTGCGTGAAGTCGCGCTCGACGCGATCCGCCGGGATGGCGTGGCCGTGGCGCGCGAGCCAGCGCAGGAACTCGTCGTAGATCGACGGCGTCGCGAGCCGCTTCGACAGCTCCGCGAACGTGCGCTCGTCGTGGCGGTGCGGCTTGAGCGTGTTGGCGTCCTTGTTGCCGAGCACGAACTCGAGCGCGCGGTACTGGTAGCTCTGGAAGCCGCTCGCCTTGCCGAGCGCATCGCGGAACTGCAGGTACTCGCTCGGCGTCATCGTCTCGAGCACCGCCCACTGCTCGAACAGCATCCGCTGGATGTGCCCGACGCGCGCGAAGATCTTGAACGACTCCGCCAGCCGGTCGGTCCGCACCAGCGTCACCGCGAGATCGAACTCGTGGAGCAGCAGCTTGAGCCACAGCTCGCTGGTGTGGTGCTGGATGATGAACAGCATCTCGTCGTGCACCGTCGTGACCGGCCGCTGCGCCGCCAGCAGCTCGTCGAGCCGCAGGTAGTCGCCGTACGTGCTCTCCTTCCGCAGGTCGAGGTGCATGGAGGCCTCGAGCTCGCGACGGTTCTCGGTCATGGACGAACGTTACAGGTGCTTCCGGGGAAGTGCGAGCAGCGACGCGCCGTAGACCGGCGCCATCGTCGGATCGCTGTAGTCGTGCTCGTAGATGCCGACCACGAGATCGAGCGCGGCGCTGTAGGCGATGGCGTCGAGGAACATGTCGCCGCGCAGCGAGAACGCGGTCGCCGGGACGAGCGCGTACTCGCCCCGGTCCGGGAAGTAGATCACCGCCGCCGGTGCCTGGCGCGTCGGCCGGATCAGCACGCACACCACGCTGCCCTCGGGGCCCGCGCACGCCCCGTCGATCCGCAGCGTCTTGGGCAACACGCACCGCGCCTTCTTGCCGCGCACCGCGTGCTTGAGCCGCTCGCCGTCGACGAACACGAAGCCGTCGGCCACCGGGACCGTGGCGAGCTCGTCGCTCGGCGTGCAGCGCCCCAGCTCGAAGGTCGGGACCCACGTCGCGCCCTGGCGCTCGTAGCCGCGCTCCAGCCACAGGATCACGTCGCGGCCCTCGCGCGTGCGGGCGAGACCCTGCGCGACGAACCGGTCGTAGCGCGTGTCGGTGGCCTTG
The DNA here is from genome assembly GCA_026387715.1 of Pseudomonadota bacterium. Lineage (GTDB taxonomy): Bacteria > Myxococcota_A > Polyangia > Haliangiales > Haliangiaceae > JABFXX01. The sequence continues at coordinate 6,773 of JAPLLF010000104.1, read as the reverse complement.
CGCCGCGGGGGCCGCGCGCGCGGCAACCCGCGGAGCGGCCGCCACCGCCCGCCGGCATACCCCAGCGGCGCGGTCGCCACGCCGAGGTGCAGGCTGAAGCTCTCGGGGAACACCACCAGCTGATCGCCGACGAACTGGAGATCCGCGATGCCGAGGTTCGCTGGCACGCCGATCGTCGTCGTGCGCTTGCCGTCGTGCAGCTCGAGGGTCGTCACCCAGGCGTCGTCGACGTACTGGCTCGTGTGCGTCGCGAACCGGCCGGTGGGGCCGAACGCGATCTGGCGGTAGGTCGTCGTCAGCCGACGGATCCGGGGCGGCCACGCGACGAGCTCGGCGCGCTGCAGGCCGCGATCGTCGCCCTTGGTGAACACCATGCCGGACGCGTGGACGCGCTTGCCCTGGACGAGGTCGCCGCCCCGCACGCGGAACTGCTTCGCGCGCCGGGTCGGCGGCGACGGCCGCGCCTTTGGCAGCGGCGGTGGTGGGGACGGCTTCGTCCGCGGGGCGAACGAGTCGATGCGCCCGAGCTTGGTCTGCCTGGCGAGCCGCTGCGCCGTGGCGATCTGCGCGAACGGCACGATCGCGAGGTGGTAGGCGTCGCTCTCATCGTCGATCGACACCAGCCCCTGCTCGCTCGCCGCGAGCCCGCGCCCCGCGATCGCGAGGAAGCGATCGGTGCGCGTCGTGTCCTCGTAGCGATCCACGTCGCACCACGCCCACCGCGTCCGATCCTTCGGCAGGAGCCGGTCGATCGCCCACAGCACGTCCGACGGGAACGTCTTCCAGTCGATCATGATCGCGCGCTTGCGCCGCTCGAGCCCGGCGATCAGCGCGGCCCACGGATCCGCGGCGCGGCCGAGCGCCGCGACGAGCGGCTGGTCACCAGGCGCGAACAACGTCGCGAGCGCGAGCAATGGGGTCGCCACCTCGATAGCGTACGCCACGGACTGCGTTAGGGTCCGCGCATGGGCCACACCCGCTACGAACTGCACGTCCAGCTGCGCGACATCGAGCCGCCGATCTGGCGCACGATCGAGGTCCCCGGCGACGCCTCGCTCGAGGACGTTCACTTCGCGATCCAGGTCGCGATGGGCTGGGCCAACTCGCACCTCCACCACTTCGCGATCGGCAAGCAGCTCTACGGCATGGTCGACGTCGACGGCACCGACGACCTCGGCACCGTCGACGAGCGCGCGTACCTCCTGCAGGACGTCGCCGAGGCCGGCGCCGAGCTCGTCTACGAGTACGATTTCGGCGATCGCTGGGAGCACGACGTCACGGTCACCAAGGTGTCGACGGTGGCCAAGCCGACGGTGCCGCGCTGCCTCGCGGGCGCGCGGGCGTGTCCGCCCGAGGACGTCGGGGGCCCCGCCGGCTACGACGACCTGCTCGAGATCCTCGGCGACGCGCAGCACCCCGATCACGCCAGCGCGGTCACCTGGTCGCACGGCTTTTCGCCCGACGCGTGGAAGCTCCCCAAGGGCGGGCTCGATCTGCGCGCCGAGATGAACGAGCTGCGCCGGCTCGCCGACGAGGCCGAGATCGGCGCGCTCGCCGCCCCCCACGCTCGCGGTGATAGCGACGGCGACGGCGACGGCGATGGCGATGGCGATGCACTCCAGCTCCCGCAGGAGCTCGTCGACGCGGTGCTCGCGCTCGAGCCGATGCAGCGCGCCGCGCTCAGCGCGCTGTGACGTCGATGCGGACGCAGCCGCAGCAGGCCAAGCCAGAGACGAAGGCCAAGCCAGCGGTGAAGGCCAAGGCCAAGCCAAAGGCGAAGGCGAAGGCCAAGCCAGCGGTGAAGACGAAGCCGGCGCGCAAGGCCACCCCCGCGAAGCGCCGCACGCGGTAGCAGACCCGGGTCGATGGATCGACCACCGCACCACCGGTCCGCATACACTTCGCGACGATGCCCATCGATCCCTTCGGCGATTTTCAGGCGCGGATCGCGGCGATGACGCCCGCGATCCTGCGTCGCATCGCCGAGACGCCGGAGCTCGCCGACGACGATCTAATCTTCGACGACGAGAGCCCCGCGTACGCGGAGGCAACCCGGCTATGGGAGGTCGCCCTCGCCGCGCAGCCCGTCAACCTCGCGATCTTGCGCAACGCCGGTCGCTTCCACCAGTTCGTCGACGCCGACCGCGCCGTCGCCCTGTTCACGCGCGGCGAGCAGCTCGATCCGACGTCGCACCAGTGGGCGCTCGAGATCGGCGCCGCCCTCGAGGCCGAGGCGCGTGACGCCGAGGCCCTCGTCGCGTACGAGCGCTGCGTCGAACACTGCACCGATGCCGTGGAGCGCCGCGACGTGCTCGCCACCGTCGCGAGGCTCGCGCTCCACGTCGACCTCCACCCGCGCGCGACCGAGGCCGCCGCGCTCCTCGTCGCGCCCGGCGCGCCGCGCGACCATCCCTGGCACCACGCGCACGCGATCCTCGGACGGCTCGCGCTCCTGCGCGACGACGTCGCCGCCGCCGGCGCGCACCTCGACGCCGCCGGCCTGCCCGACGAACCCGGCCTCGCCGGGCGAACGCCCGACTACTACCTCGTCGGCGAGCTGTTCGATCGCGGCGAGCGCGAGGCCGTCCGCGCCTACCTCGACGCCGTCGCCACGTGGACCGACGACGCGCTCCAGGTCGCCAGCTTTCGCGCCGACCTCGACGCCCACGAGTCGCCGCGCTTCCCGCGCTTCGCCGACGAGCGACGGATGCGCGACCGCTGACCCGCGGTCACCCGAAGCGGGTGCGCAGCGCCCGCCGCACCGCGGACAGCGACGCGAGCGCGAGCATCTCGCCCACGATCGCGAAGTCGAAGCCTGGCAAGCAGGCGCTCGTGGCCCGACGCGCGAAGCCGGCGTCGTCCAGCACGTAGACCGCCACGCTCCCCTCGATCCAGAACCACACCTCGGCGATCCCGAGCCGGCGATACACCTCCAGCTTGTCGATGCCGCCGCTCGTCCACACGACCTCGATCGCGAGATCCGGACGGTCCTTGGTGACGTCGCCCAGCAAGTAGCACTCGTCTGGCTCGAGCCCTGCCTGCGCGGGCGCGCGCTTGAGCAGCCACGACCCGACACCCTCCCACTCGATCCCGAGATGGTCGAGGTACGCCTCGACCACTTCGGCGAACCGCTTCTTGATCGTCTCGTGATCACGCGACGGCGACACCAGCTCGAGCATCCCTTCCAGGTAGGTGACGCGTGGCCCCGCGTCACCTCGCTCTGCGAGGTACGACTCGAATCGATCCCACGTCACGCCCTGCATGACGACGCGGTCGGCGCGCGGCTCGATCGACACGAGGGCCATCGTAGCACCCGAGCAGCACGATGCAGGCCAACGATCTCCCGTGCGCAACTGTCGAACTCTCCTGGCGCGTCGCGCACGCAATGTCCGCCATCCGGACGCTGTTGGCCGGTGGGAGGACAGGCTGGACAGATCGCGGGGGGCGCTCAGACCACGCGGCGGCGCGCGGTCGGCGCGCCGTAGGGCATGCAGACCGGCATCTTCGCGCGCTGGAGCTCGGCGTCGAGCGCGCGCTTGTCGTCCTCGGTCGCCGCCTCCTGGCGCTGCTTCTCCAGCCGCGCGATCTCCGCCGGATCCGGGTCGGTGCATCCGCCGCCGCCGTGATGGCGAGGCTCCTCCACCTCGCGCGACGTCGCCGCGCCGCCACATGCTGCGAGCGTCGCGCTTGCGAAGATCACCGCCCGCGACACGCGCCCCAGGGTGGTGTCGCGTGCGCGCACCGGCGCGATCTCCACGCCGCAGAACGGGCATCGCGGCTCACCCGCCACGTGACGACGGCAACACGGGCACGGATGCAGATCGATCACTCGTCGAGGCTACTGCGGCCGCGGCCCACCCGCCATCGATCGGTTCGCGGTCGCGGGTGACATCCCGCGTGCTCGCCCGGGTTATCCTGCCGCCGTGGTTGGGGATGTGTCTGCGCGGGTGTCTGACGATTCGATCCTGCGGCGGTTCGCCAGGGACCGGTGGGTGCGGCTTCACGGCACCCCCCGCGTGACCGTCCTCGTGGGCGGCGCGTACGCACGGCAACTTTACCTTTCGTGGCTCGCGCTGGACGGCACGACGAGCAAGATCCTCGAGGGTGAGGACGTCGATCGCGTGATCCGCGAGGCGTGCGCGCACGCGATCGCCAGCCCTCAGGAGTCGATCGCCGTCGTCGTGAGCCTGCCGGCGATCACGTCGTGGCGAGCCCAGCGCACCGATCGGCTCGCCGCGATGGTCGACGAAGGCCTCGTCCGCGTGCCCGATCCATCACCAATGATTGATCCTCCTCCCGACGCCCCCACCCATCGACACGCCAGCCTGCTTCCGCTCGACGCCCGGAGCGCCGCAGAGGCGGTCATGTTCGAGGCGCTGGAGGCGACCGCGGCCACCGCGGGACGTTTCCAGTTGAACGAGCGGCTCGCGGTGCGCTTCGGCCCGACGGCGGCCGAGGTCGATCTGCTATCGCGTGGCGATCGGGTGGCGATCGAGATCGACGGCATCCATCACTTCGCAGATCCCGAATGCTACCGGCGCGACCGTCGAAAGGACTTGCTGTTGCAGACCCAGGGGCTACTGGTGGTTCGCGTGCTCGCCGAGGACGTCATGCGCGACCCGCGCGCCGCCGTGAACGTCGTGTGTCAGGCGCTCGCGTACCGGGCTGGTGCCCGATGACCGCGACGAAGACGATGGGGATCGAGGACGACCGCCTCGAGACGCTCGCGATCGCGCGCCTCGCGAACAGCCCCGTGCCGCCGCGCGCACCCGAGCTCGCCAAGAGCCTGCGACGGTTCGCGCCCGCCTCGCTCACCGAGCGCGACTGGCTCGCGGTCGTCACGGCGACGACGGACCGGCTCCGGACGCGGGGCGTGCTCGACGATGACGGACGCTTGACCCACGACGACGAGCTCGCGCGCCGGCTCGGCAAGCACGAAGCACGGACGTGGAAACAGCTGGCCGAGCGGGTGTTCCCTGCCCTGGGGCTGGGCATCGCCCCGTCGGACTCCAGGGCGGCTGCGCGGCTGGCTGGCCGCGATGAGTGGACGGCGGCGATCGCCGCGCGCGCGCTCGGGCTGTGGACCGAGGGGCCATCACCGTCGCTGGCCAGCGTGTGTGACGCGTTCGCCTGGAAGCAGCTCGGCTTGCCCGGCCGCCCTAAGCGATGTCCGCCCGAGGTCCGGGCGCTGTTCATCCAGCGCGAGCTCCGGAGTGATGCCGGGCCGCCCGATCGCCTGCTTCGCCTGTTCGCGGCGCGGGAGCTCGAGGCGAGTAGGCCCGAGCTGCGCGTGCTCCGCGATGCGCTGGTGCGCACCTGGCTCCTCGGCAAGCAGCTCGGCGTGACCACGGCGTCGTTCGTGGCCCACGTCCAGGCGGCGGCCCGCAACGCGAGGGAGGGTGTGTTCGGCGATCGCAAGGTGTTCATCGCCGCGGTCTGGCGGGAGCTCGTTCGCGCCACCCCGTGGAGCTCGCTGCCTCTCGACGAGTTCAAGTCGCGCGTGCTCGCAGCACATCGCGCCGGCGAGCTCGTCCTCGCACGGGCCGATCTCGTCGCCGCCATGGATCCGACGCTCGTCGCGACCTCCGAGACCCTCGCCGACGGCGCGAGCTTCCACTTCATCGTTCGAGAGGACTCGTGATGGCGCAGCTGACCAACCTCGACACCGACGAGCTCACCTCGTGGCTCACCCGCGTCACCCAGACGATCGACCGCAACCTTCGCGAACCCGCACGGGCCGCGGCGGTCGCCACGCTCCGGATCGGCCTCGACGGCACGCGCGCGGCGCTGCCGATCCTCGCCCAGCTCGCGCTGCTCGACGACTGCCTGCGCGTCGCCCACCTCGCGATCGAGGCCGACGGGCGCATCGAGCACGACGAGCTCGCACGCGTGGCTGATCTCGTGCGCGTCGCCGCCGACAAGTACTTCGCCGCGCTCCCGCACTACGAGGGTTTCGCCGAGGGCGCGAGCTCGCCAGCCGAGATCGAGCGCTTCCTGCGCACCCATCGCCACGATGGCGCGGCGTTCGGCTTCGGGTCACCGAATGCGTGGAGCGGCCTGAACCTCGCCCGCCTCGTCGAGCAGCACACGCGCAACGCCGCGCCCCTCCGCGATCACGAGCGGATGCTCGCACGCATCATGGACGAGGTGTTTGCCGGTCGCGCCACGGACGTCGAGCGCGACGCCCGGCGCAAGCTCCGCGCGCTGTTCGAGCCCCCCGTGGCCACCGGGACCGACCCGCGCGCCGTCGCGTTCTGTCGCGCGGACGGCCCCGAGGTGTTCGCGTCGGTCGCGCACGGCTCGCAGATCTACGAGCGCGACCCGTTCGACGTCGAGGCCATCCACGCCGAGGCCCGCGAGGTGTTCCACCATCAGGTCGAGCGCGCGACCACGCCGGAGCAGCACCAGCGCGGCCACGGCCGGACGCTGCTCATCCTGGGTGAGTCGGGTTGCGGCAAGACCCACCTGCTGCGCGCGCTGCGGACCCAGGTGCATGCGCAGCGCGCCGGCTACGTCGGCTACCTCCAGATGACGTCGGAGGTCGGCGACTACGCGCGCTACGTGCTGCGGAGCCTGATCGACTCGATGGAGCATTCCTACGACGCGCCGACCCTGTCCGAATCGGCGCTGATGTACCTCTCCGATGGCCTCGCGGAGGGGCGCGTGAGCATCCCGGCCGCCGAGCTCGGGCACCTGCGCACCGCCGAGCTGTCCGAAGACGAGCTGGACGCCGTCGTCGGCAAGATCGTCGATCGGATCGTCCGCACCGAGGG
>JAPLLF010000322.1 GCA_026387715.1 Pseudomonadota bacterium | reverse complement strand
GTTGCTTGACCCACTCGGCGGGCGTGGTCGGGCGATCGGGACGGCGCGAGACATCCGCGCACACGCGCTCGATGATCCCGGGACCGACGCGGTAGCGCGACGCGAGGTCGCTCGAGTCCGAGAGCTCGATCACGTGACGCTCGAGCGCGACGCCCCACGACTCGCCGCGCTGCTGCTCGTTGCGCATCGGCACGTCGAGCGTGAGGTAGCCGGGGTCGAGCGGGATCGGGGCGTCGGTCGGCAACCGCAGCGCGAGCGGGCCGGGGTGCGCGCGCAGCACCTGCGCGACCTGCAGCTTGGTGTCGGGATCCTCGGCCGACGAGATGATCTCGAGCCCGTCGACGCACGGGATCAGGCCGCGGAGCAGCGCGCGCCGCAGCACCGCCTCGAGCACGCCGGGGAGCTGCTTGTTCTCGCGGGGGACGAGCGTGACGTCGATGATCCCGACCGCGCGCCCCGCGCGCGCGGCGAGCGAGACGAGGAGCGTGTGGCGCCCCGAGCCGGTCCGTCCGCGGATGGCGATGCGCACCGGATCGCGATCGCGCTCCGCGGCGAGGAACCGCAGCGCGCGCGCGATCAGCGGGCGGGGCATGTGGAGCTCGTCGAGATCGCGATCGACGCGTCGGACGACGAGGAACTGATCGGGCTCGCCGTCGGGGGACTGGTTCGCGATGTAGCGGATGACGAGCGGGTCGACGACGAGCGCGGCGAACGGCCGATCGCCGCTCACCCGCACCAGGCCGAGCCGGCGGAGCGGGTGATCGCCGTCGAGCTCGCGCGCGATCGCGGGGATCTCGTCGGCCCCGTAGATCTGGCCGAGCAGGTACTCGTCGACGACCGGGCGCCCGGGGTCGTTCGCGAGGATGCCGTAGATCCGCGCGAGCTCGCCGCGCATGCGGGGCGCCGCGATCGCGAACAGCAGCGTGGTCGCGAGCGGCGAGAGCCCGAAGTCGCGCGCCAGGACGTCGAGCGGCGTCAGGTTGCCGGCGCGCTCGAGCTCGGCGTGGTGGACCTCGTCCTCGAGCGTCCGCCAGCGATCGGCGGCGTCGGCGATCTCGTTGGGGTAGCGCCCGCTCGCGATCTGCAGCAGGCCACCGACCTCGTCGGCGAACGGCGGCTTCATCGGATCGGGCTTGCTGATCCGCCCGTTGTCCCACGCCTGCGCGATCGCGACGTGGGTGCGCGCGCCGACGAGCTCGAGCATGAGCTCGACCGAGGTCGCGATCTGCCGCGCGCTGGCGGTGGCGGTGTCGGTGACCGGGTCGAGCCGGACGAGGGGCTCGTCGGGGAACGGCTCGAAGGCCTCGCCCGGCGGCGTGGCCGTCTCCGGCGGCGCGTCCTCGGTCGCGATGCCGACGTCGTGGCCGTTGGCGCGCGTGGCCTCCTCGGTCAGCCGCTCGGTGACGCGAGCGTCGACGGTGCCACGCGTGTCGTCGTTCGGGGGGGCGTGTGGCGCGAGCGAATCAGGACGCACGAGCTCGAGCCCATCGGCACTGCCGAGCGCGATCACCTGGAGCGCGTCGTCGACGGCGATCTCGGTGACGCCGTCGGGGAGCTGCAGATCGCGGATCCATCGACCGAACCGGAGGTCGATCACGCTGAGGCGATCGCCCGAGCGGGCGAGGGCGAGACCGCGGCGCGCGGCGATCGCGAGCTGGGTCACGCCCGGCAGCCGGATCTGCGTGTTCTGCGCACCGTCGGAGACCTGCACGACGGTGAGCCGGAGCTCGGCGCCATCGTGGGCAGCGCGCTGCTGCGCGAGCACGAACAGCCGCCCGTCGAGCACGAGCTGGGCATCGATCGCGCGCGATCCGGGATCGCCGATCGACCTGCGCCACGACTCGCCGATCGTGCGCCACAGGCGGAGCTGGCCACCTTGCCAGAGGAGCCAGCGGCCCTCCGCGATCGGGAAGATCAACTCGCCGCCCGGTCCTGGCACCTCGATCCGGGCAGGGTTGGCGCGCACCAGGACGGGCTGGAGCCCGTGCCACACGGGCAGCGTGGGCGCCGTGCTCGAGATCAAGAAGCGTCCGCTCGGCTCGAGGTAGTCGAGGGGTTCGCTGCTCTGCTGCGCGCCGTCCGGCAGCGACAGACGGGTGAGCCGGTTCGGGGACACGACCCACAGC
>JAPLLF010001274.1 GCA_026387715.1 Pseudomonadota bacterium | reverse complement strand
CTGGAGCCGGCGCAGACGGTTGTTCCGGTTGATCACGCGGCGATACAGATCGTTGAGATCCGACGTCGCGAACCGACCGCCGTCTAGCGGCACGAGCGGGCGCAGATCCGGCGGGATCACCGGGATGATGGTCAGCATCATCCACTCGGGCTTGTTGCCGCTCTCGCGGAACGCCTCGACGACCTTGAGGCGCTTCGCGATCTTCTTGCGCTTCGCCTCGGAGGTCACCTCGCGCATCTCGGCGCGCAGCACCTCGGCGAGCTCGATGATGTTCATCTGGCGAAGGATCTCGAGGATCGCTTCGGCGCCCATGCCGGCGTCGAACGCGTCGTAGCCCAGCTCGTCGAGCAGCTTGCCGTAGCGCTCCTCGGTGAGGAGCTCGTTGGCCGTGAGGCCGGACTGCTTCGCGTTGGTGACGATGTACGCCTCGCAGTAGAGGACCTTCTCGAGATCCTTGAGCGGGATGTCGAGGAGGTTACCGATGCGCGACGGCAGCGACTTGAGGAACCAGATGTGGGCGACCGGCGTGGCGAGGGAGATGTGTCCCATGCGCTCGCGACGGACCTTGGCCTGGATGACCTCGACGCCGCACTTCTCGCAGACGACGCCGCGGTGCTTCATGCGCTTGTACTTGCCGCAGTTGCACTCGTAGTCCTTCACCGGGCCGAAGATCTTGGCGCAGAACAAGCCATCGCGCTCCGGCTTGAACGTGCGGTAGTTGATCGTCTCCGGCTTCTTCACCTCGCCATGCGACCACTCGCGGATCTTCTCCGGGCTGGCGAGCATGATGCGGATGGCGCTGAACGAACGTGGATCCTTCGGCTTCTCGAAGAAGTTGAAGATGTCCTTCATTGGTTTTTTCCTTTGGCTTTCGTTGTTCGTTCAGTGGACTAGCTGTTACCCGCGGAACCCATCTTGTCGGCAACTTCGCGCGCGAGCGCGGCGAGGCCGGCGGGGATTCCCGGGGCGGACTGTTCGGAGCGACGCGGCATCGTCGGATCCTCGACGAGCTAGACGTCGAGGCAGAGCGCCTGGAGCTCCTTGAGGAGCACGTTGAACGACTCCGGCAGGCCGGCCTCGAGCACGTGCTCGCCCTTCACGATCGACTCGTACATGCGGGTACGACCCAGCACGTCGTCGGACTTGACCGTGAGGAACTCCTGCAGCGCGTACGCCGCGCCGTAGGCCTCCATCGCCCACACTTCCATCTCGCCGAGGCGCTGACCGCCGAACTGCGCCTTGCCACCGAGCGGCTGCTGGGTGACGAGCGAGTACGGTCCGATGGAGCGGGCGTGGATCTTGTCGTCGACGAGGTGGTGGAGCTTGAGCATGTACATCACGCCCACGGTCACCAGGTTCGCGAACGGATCACCCGTCTTGCCGTCGATCAGGCGGCTCTGACCGCCGACCGCGAGGCCGGCCATCTTGAGCGCCGCCTTGATCTCGTGCTCGTCCGCGCCGTCGAACACCGGCGTCGCGAGGTGCACACCCGTGGTGAGCGTCTGCGCGAAGCGACCGATGTCCTCGGTGTTGAGCTTGTCGATGATCGGCGTGTGATCCGGGAACAGCTTCTTGAGCTTGTCCCGCATGACGTCGGGCGACCAGTTGGTGTCGAGGTACGCCTGGATCTGATTACCGAGCGACTTCGCCGCCCACCCGAGGTGGACTTCGAGGATCTGCCCGATGTTCATACGCGAGGGGACGCCGAGCGGGTTCAGCACGATGTCGACCGGCGTGCCGTCCTCGAGGTACGGCATGTCCTCCTCGGGGAGGAGGCGCGACACGACGCCCTTGTTGCCGTGGCGACCGGCCATCTTGTCACCGACCGACAGCTTCCTCTTGATGGCCAGGTAGACCTTGACCAGCTTGATCACGCCCGGCGGGAGCTCGTCGCCCTTCGTCAGCTTCGCGATCTTGTCGGAGTACTGCTGCTCGATGTTGAAGACATCTTCTTCACGCAGCTCCTTCATCTTGTTGTAGTAGGCCTCCGAGATGATCTTCACCTCGTCGCGCTTGTTGACGAGGAGGAGCTCCTTCTCGGTGTCCTCGATCGTCTGGGCGCGCTCGTCCTTCTCCGTGCCCTTGCGGGCGAACACGCGCGCGCCGATCACGACGCCGGTGACGCCCGGGGGAACCCGGAGGCCGGTGTCGCGCACGTCGCCGGCGCGCTCGCCGAAGATCGCGCGGAGCAGCTTCTCTTCCGGCGACAGCTGGGTCTCGCCCTTCGGCGTGATCTTGCCGACGAGGATGTCGCCCGCCTTGACCTCGGCGCCGATGCGCACGATGCCCGACTCGTCGAGATCCTTGAGCGCCTCTTCACCGACGTTCGGGATGTCGCGCGTGATCTCTTCCTTGCCGAGCTTGGTGTCGCGCGCGACGCACTCGAACTCCTCGATGTGGATCGAGGTGAAGACGTCGTTCTTGACGAGCTTCTCGTTGATGAGGATCGAGTCCTCGAAGTTGTAGCCACCCCACGGCATGAACGCGACGACGACGTTCTGGCCGAGCGCGAGCTCGCCCGTCTCGGTCGCGGGACCGTCACCGATCACGTCGCCGGCCTTCACCTTGTCGCCCGGCTGGACGATCGGCTTCTGGTTCATGCACGTGTTCTGGTTCGAGCGCTGGAACTTCACCAGCGTGTAGATGTCGGGGCGGACCGAGTTCGGATCCTTCGGATCGACCTTGCTCGGACGCACCACGATGCGGTTCGCGTCGACCCAGTCGACCGTGCCGTCGCGCTTGGCGACGATGGTCACGCCGGAGTCACGGGCGACGATGCCCTCCATGCCCGTGCCGATGAGCGGCGACGTGGTGCGAATCAGCGGCACGGCCTGGCGCTGCATGTTCGAACCCATGAGCGCGCGGTTCGCGTCGTCGTGCTCGAGGAACGGGATGAGCGAGGCGGCGACCGACACCAGCTGGTTCGGCGAGACCTCCATCAGCGTCACGTCCTCCGGGCGCGACATCACGACGTCCGAGCCCTTGCGGCTCGACACGAAGTCGTCGGTCAGCTTGCCGGCCTTCTGCGTGGCGTTGGCGTGCGTGATGATCTGACCCTCCTCCTGGAGGGCCGAGTAGAACTGCACGTCCTCGGAGACCTTGCCGCCCTCGATCGCGCGGTACGGGGTCTCGATGAAGCCGTACTCGTTCACGCGGGCGAACGTCGACAGCGACGCGATGAGACCGATGTTCGGACCTTCCGGCGTCTCGATCGGGCAGATGCGGCCGTAGTGAGTCGGATGCACGTCGCGGACTTCGAAGCCCGCGCGCTCGCGCGTCAGACCGCCAGGTCCGAGGGCCGAGAGGCGACGCTTGTGCGTCACTTCGGACAGCGGGTTGGTCTGATCCATGAACTGCGAGAGCTGCGAGCTACCGAAGTACTCCTTGACCACCGCCGAGACCGGCTTGGCGTTGATCAGGTCGTGCGGCATGAGCGTCTCGATCTCCTGCGACATCGACATGCGCTCTTTGATCGCGCGCTCCATGCGAACCAGGCCGATACGGTACTGGTTCTCCATGAGCTCGCCGACGGCGCGCACGCGACGATTGCCGAGGTGATCGATGTCGTCGATCACGCCGCGGCCGTTGCGGAGCTCGATGAGGTAGCGAACCGTCTCGAGGATGTCGCGCTTCGTCAGGATCTGGGTCTCGATGGCCTCGTCGATCTTGAACTTGTAGTTCAACTTCAGGCGGCCGACCTTCGAGAGGTCGTAGCGCTCGGCGTTGAAGAACAGGTTGTGGAACAGGGTCTGGGCCGAGTCGAGCGCCGGCTGATCGCCCGGGCGCAGGCGACGATAGATCTCCATCACGGCCTCGTCCGGGCCCTGGAGCTTGTCGGTGAGCAGCGTGTTGCGGAGGTACGGGCCGACGTTGAGGTTATCGATGAAGAGCACCTCGACCTTCTCGACGCCGCGCTCGCGCAACTCGTCGAGCTTCTCATCGGTCAGCTCCTCGTTGCACTGGAGCAGCACCTCGCCGGTCGAGTCGTCGATGACGTCCTTCGCCGAGACCTTGCCGACCAGCTCGTCGAGGTCGATCGGGAGCATGTCGACGCCCGACTCCTCGAGCTTGCGGATCGCGCCCTTGGTGAACTTGCGGTTCTTCTTGACGAGGACTTCTTTGGTCTTCGGGTGCTTGATGTCGCGCGTCGCGCGCTGACCGACGAGCAGCTCGTAGTTGACCTGGCGGCTGTACTTCTTGCCGGCCTCGAAGTGGATCGTCTCGGTGTCGTAGAAGTAGTTGAGGAGCTCTTCCGTCGAGTACCCGAGCGCGCGGAGCAGCACGGTGGCGTGCAGCTTGCGGCGGCGATCGATGCGGACGTAGAGGATGTCTTTGTGGTCGAACTCGAAGTCGAGCCACGAGCCGCGGTACGGGATGACGCGGGCCGAGAACAGGAGCTTGCCGCTCGAGTGCGTCTTGCCCTTGTCGTGGTCGAAGAACACGCCCGGCGAGCGGTGGAGCTGCGAGACGATGACGCGCTCGGTGCCGTTGATGATGAAGGTGCCGCTGTCGGTCATCAGCGGAATCTCGCCGAAGTAGACCTCCTGCTCCTTCACGTCGCGGATCGACTGGACGCCGGTCTCTTCGTTGACGTCCCAGACGACCAGGCGGATGACGACCTTGATCGGCGCGGCGAACGTCATGCCGCGGGCGCGGCACTCGTCGACGTCGTACTTGGGCTTCTCGAGGTTGTACGAGACGAACTCGAGCGAGCTGGTCTCCGAGAAGTCCTTGATCGGGAAGACGGACTTGAAGACACCCTGGATGCCCATGTCTTCGCGCTTCTCGATGGGGACATCGAGCTGGAGGAACTTGTCGTAGCTCCGCTTCTGGATATCGATGAGATTCGGGATCTCGATAACCTGCTTGAGCTTCGCGAAGGTCTTACGAGCGCGAAAGTTCTTCTGGATCGACGACGCCATGAGCTGGGTGCCTTCTGGTCTCGTGGCCGCGAGACCGTTTCTAGTGCTGAAATCCCGAAAACTGCCGATGGCCGTACCCTCCTCGATTCACTCGAATCGAAGCGGGTGCGGCCCTTTGGCTAGTTGTGATGTCCGGCGAGAAAACCCGACGGAATCACTGGGAAGGAACTGCGCAAACCGGGGCTGCATATAGCACGACATGTCGAAAGTGAAGCGAAAAGTACCCCGCAAGTTGACATGCCAAGATCCCGCATGTAGAGCACCCCACCCAACTTGGCCCGAACCGTGTTCGGTTCTCCGGAACGACGAATGCCCCGCCGTTCCCGGCAGGGCACTTATCGAAGTCTCTGAGCAGGACGCGGGCCCGAGGCCCGAGGCCTACTTCACTTCGACTTCGGCGCCAGCGTCCTTGAGCTTCTTGACGATGTCGTCGCACTCGGTCTTGTTGACGTTCGCCTTCACTTCCTTGGGGGCGCCGTCGACGAGGTCCTTGGCGTCCTTCAGACCGAGGCCAGTGACCTCGCGAACGACCTTGATGACGCCGATCTTGTTCGCGCCGCCGGCCTTGAGCACGACGGTGAACTCGGTCTTCTCCTCGGCCGCAGCCGCCGGAGCAGCCGCGCCACCGCCGCCAGCCGCGGCAACGGCCACCGGGGCGGCCTTGACGCCCCACTTGTCCTCGAGCTGCTTCGTCAGGTTGACGAGGTCGATGACGGTGAGACCCGAGAGGTAGTTGATAACGTCTTCTTGAGAGAGCGACATGGTGCAGATCTTTCCGGCTCCGAGTGGAGCCATTTGAAACAAAGGTGTGTAGTTAGAGTGAGTTGAGGTCGTGATCGAGTCGGGGTCGCGAGAAGAGAACGAGCGAGAGAGTTACTCGCCCGCCATCTTCCGGCGCTGGGCGTCGAGGAGGTAGACGAAGTTCTGCGGACCAGCGACCAGCTGAGCCACGAAGCTCTGCGGGGCCGCGAGGAACGTCATGAGCATGGAGGCGCGGATCTCGTTCTTGCCTGGCATCTTCGCCAGGGCATCGACGCCAGCGACGTCGAGGAGTTGCCCCTCGTAGTAGCCGCCCTTGATCTTGAACTTGGGCTCGTCCTTGGCCCACTTCAGCGCGATCTGCGCCGGGGTCTGCGGGATCTCGGTCGACCAGATGACGGCGGTGGTGCCGAGCATCAGGGCGCTGAGCGGCTCCATCTTGGAACCCTTGACCGCGATCTTGACGAGCGAGTTCTTGAGGACGCGGTAGTGACAGCCGGCCTTGCGGAAGTCATCGCGCATCCTGGTGACGACCGGGACGGTGATCCCGGCGTAGTCGGCGATCACGATCGAAGCGACGTTCGCGAACGCCTCTTTGATCTCGCCGAGTACTTCTTGTTTTGCTGCTTTGTCCATGGAGACCTTCTTTGCGTAGTTTGCGAGAAGCAAAAACGAAGAAACCCCTCTTCGTCGAGCGAGAGAGGGGTCGGGTCGGGATGCCTGCGCATCGCGACGTCGTCACCTGTCTCCGCGGGATATTGAGGCTCGCTTGCGCGCAGCCACCCTGCTTCTTCGACGGGATTGGGATCTTCGGTTAGTTCTTGGTAGCGACTCCGTAGCGGTGCTCGGCGACCAGCTGGTCGTAGCCGACCGGCTTGACGACCTCCCAGATCACCGTGGTGCCCTGCGAAGCTGCCTTGGCGATGCCTTCGAGCGCGTACGTATCACGATCGTCGTTGTGCGACCAATGGCCCCGGTACAAACCCGGCACGATTTCTTCGACCACCCGAACGATCATCTCAGACCCGCTGCGCCGGCATGGTGCCGCTGCCGCTGGCGAGGACGAGATCGTCGTACGCCGCCGGCTTCGCGATGTCCCAGATGACACACGTGCCCCGCGATTCCGCAAACGCCAGGCGCTCCATCACGAACCGGTCATGGACCGTGTCGTCGATGCGGCCCTTGAAGACCTTCACCGTAGGCCCGCTCGCGCTGGCCATGGGCTTGATCTCCTCGGTGATGCGGATGCGGCGCACGTTACTCGCCCTTCTGGCCCGCGGCGTACGGCGTCGTGTCGATCTTGATGCCCGGACCGTGGGTCGTCGAGATCGTCACGCTGCGCATGTACGTGCCCTTGGCCGTCGCCGGCTTGAGCTTCATGAGCTGATCGAGGATGGCGTGCAGGTTGACTGCGATCGCCTCGGGGGCGAACGAGGCCTTGCCGATCGGCGTCTGGATGATGCCGGCCTTCTCGACGCGGAACTCGACGCGACCGGCCTTGAGCTCGCTCACGGCCTTCTTGATGTCGTTGGTGACGGTGCCGACCTTCGGGTTCGGCATCAGGCCACGGGGACCGAGGACACGGCCGATCTTACCGACCTGCACCATCATGTCCGGCGTCGCGACGAGGGTGTCGAACTCGAACCAGTTCTCCTCGGCGATCTTCTTGATGTACTCGTCGGAGCCGGCATAGTCGGCGCCAGCCTCGAGGGCATCCTTGACCTTGTCAGGCTTGCAGATGACGAGGACGCGCTTGGTCTTGCCCGTGCCGGACGGCATCACGACCGAGCCGCGGACCATCTGGTCGGCGTACTTCGGGTTGACGCCGAGGCGAACGGAGACGTCGACGGTCTCGTCCCACTTCGAGGAGATCTTCGTTCGGGGCAAAAGCGCACACGCCTCGGAGATCGTGTACTTCTTCTGCGTTTCCCAGCCCTCGCGGGCCTTCGCGTATTTCTTACCAGCCATGACGTAACTCCCAACCTGGTCAAGCGCTCAAGCGAGCTCCCAGGTGCATGCAGATCGACCCACCGGGACGGTGGGCGAGATCAGTCGATAACTTCGAGGCCCATCGAGCGCGCCGTGCCCATGACGGACCGGGTCGCGGACTCGACGCTCGTCGTGTTGAGATCCGGCAGCTTGTGCTCGGCGATCTCGCGGCATTGCTTCGCGGTCACCTTGCCGACCTTGTTCTTGTTCGGCTCGCCGGAACCCTTTTCGATCTTCGCAGCCTTCTTGAGAAGGATCGACGCGGGCGGCGTCTTGGTGATGAACGTGAAGCTACGGTCGGCGTACGCCGTGATGAGGACCGGAATGATCAGGTCGCCCATCTGATTCGTACGCGCGTTGAACTCCTTGCAGAACTGCATGATGTTCAGACCGTGCTGTCCAAGCGCCGGACCGACGGGCGGTGCCGGGTTCGCCTTGCCGGCGGGACACTGGAGCTTGATGAGTGCGGTGACCTTCTTCATAGCGCATTCCTACATTCCGAAAACAAAAGCGGGCCCGTCCGTCGAGACGAAACGGACGCGCTTTATGCTTTCTCGACCTTGTCGAAGTCAAGCTCGGTCGACGTGGAGCGACCGAACATGGACAACATGACTTTGACCTTCTGTTTGTCCTGCTTCACTTCCTCCACCGTGGCGGTGAAGTTTGCGAACGGACCATCGATCACGCGAACGGTATCGCCGGGCTCGAAGACCACGCGGGCCTTCGCCTTGGGCGCCTTCCCCTCCGTCGCGTTCTGCTGGACGCCGGTGATCTCGCGCTCCGGAACCGGCGTCGGCTTCATGCCGCCGAGGAAGCCGGTGATCTTCGGGGTGTTCTTCACGAGGTGGAACGACTGATCGTTCAGCACCATCTGGACGAACATGTACCCCGGGAAGAACTTGCGCGTCATCGTACGACGCTGACCCTTCACCATCTCCTGCACCGACTCGGTCGGGACGAGGACATCGCCGAAGAAATGGTCGAGGCCGTTGTTGTGGACGCGCTCGAGGAGCGTCAACTTGGCCTTGTTCTCGTGACCCGAGTACGTGTGGACGATGTACCACTTCTTCTCGGGAGCGGCCGCAGGGGCACCACCGGTGGACGATCCCTCGACCGACGCGGACTCGCCTTCGGTGGAATCGGACTCGGGTGCTGCGACTTTATCCTTAGACCAACGCCGTGAGTTTCGACCAGGCGAGGTCGAAGACGCCGAGAATGACGGCCGAGACGATCGCCATGACGATCACCGTCGTGGTGGCCGTCCGGACTTCCTTCGCGGTCGGCCAGGTGACCTTCTTGAGCTCGCTCGCGACTTCGTTCGTCAGGTGATAGAAGCGATCGTTTCGATACGCGATCGTCGTGACCGTGATCGCGACGATCGCAGAGCCAAGCGACAACGTGACGTCGCCGGGAGGGGTCCCGAAGGCCCCCCAGATCCAGTCGATGGACCACTGAAGCACGTAAAACAGGAGCACCGCCCCACACAAGAAGATGAGGTGGACGGGTTTGTTCGGCGCGTTTTCGACGGCAGCTGCAGGTGTCTGAACCACGGCGTGTTCCTGATTCGAGGCTTAGGCAGGGGAGACAGGACTTGAACCTGCAGCCCTCCGCTTTGGAGACGGATGCTCTACCATTGAGCTACTCCCCTAAGAAATTCGACAACTTATCGTGCTAGCGCGTCAGATGCTCCTCGACTGGATAGAAGGAAGCGGGACGTTTACTCCACATCGGCTACCGTCGCAAGTCCCAAGAAGCATTGTCTGTGCTGGGATCTCCTACCGGAGGGATCGGTGGTTGGACCACGGGCGTCCGAAACGCCAAAAGCCCGCCGAAGCGGGCTCCCAGACGACGTGCAGCCGAAGCCGCGCTCGTAGCCTTACTTCTTGGCGGGGGCGGCGGCCTTGACCGGCGGGTCCTCGGCGAGGATCTTGGTCACGACGCCGGCGCCGACGGTCTTGCCGCCTTCGCGAATCGCGAAGCGGAGACCTTCCTCGCACGCGATCGGCGAGACGAGCTGGACGTCGACCTTGATGTTGTCACCCGGCATCACCATC
>JAPLLF010001236.1 GCA_026387715.1 Pseudomonadota bacterium | reverse complement strand
CCCATCACGCACCAACTTTCTTCAGCATGAGATCGATTCCCTGACGGATGTACGCCGCGACCGGGACCTGCGTTCGCGCACTCAACGTTCGCAGCTTCTTGGCTTGCTGTGGGGTGACGTACACGGTGATGGAGACCTTTCGCCGACGCTGTCTCGAGGAGGGCTTCACGCGCAGCGTGTTACCCTATGTTACCTCGTAACGCCAGCATGCCCACGATCGACCTGTACTATCGCTTGCGCGATCGCTACCACCGTCAACGCGGCGCGCGCGACGGCTCGGGCTGGTTCTAGAGCGAGGCGACCCGCGAGTGCTCGACGTCGTGCAGAGCGCGTACCCGCGAGTGCTCCGCGACGAACCCACGCCTTTTGGCGCTCAGACCTCGTGATGATCACATCTCCCGAGCCTTCGGGAGACCGCGAACCCGCGGGCGCTGCGCGAGGGACGCCTCCCCCGCTCGCTCGGGCGCTCGGGCAGTCCTCGTCGGTGACCGGTGCTCGCAAGCGCGAGCGTCCGACGTGCCGACTGCGGAACTCGCTCGGGGGGAGGGTCCCTCGCTGGCGCGCCCGCGGTGGCGAGCTCAGAGGAGGCCCTGAGATGTGTAGGGTCATCAGGCTCAGACAGTCCTCGTCGGTGATCTGCGATCGCAAGCGCGAACATCCGACGTGCCGACTGCGGAACTCGCGCCAAAAGGATGGGCTCGTCGCTGACGCACTCGCGGTGGCCTGGCGAGGATCTCGTCTGCGCGAATCGACGGACTCACCGCGCGACGTGTCGGCTGCGCGGTGATCGCGTGCCCGATCTCGGCATCGGCTCGCACGCGAACGGTCGCTCCGATCCTGATCGCCGGTAGTCGTCCTGATCGAATCGCGTTGCGAACGGTCGACACCGAGATGGACCTTGCCGCTGCGTAGGCCGCCACCGAGATCTGCCGTGCAGGCGCCGCATGAAGCGCCAGCGTCCTGGCGATCTCCGCCTGGACTTCGAACCGAACGAGCTCGCGAAGGAGTTCGTCGAGTCGGCCGGGTTCCTGGTGGATGACGGAGTTCGTGACCGTCACCGGGGATTCCTCGTGAGGGGTGGAACCGGAATGAGGTTGAACTTGAGCGGTTGGACGTTCGCCACAGGTTCACCCGCCGGCAACGCAGCTCGAAGCCGCGCGATGGCAAGATCGATCAACTGGTCGGGTGGCATGCCGCGCAATGCCGTGACCATCGTCGCGAGTACGTTCGGCTGTGAAGCCAACCCAACCTCGAGCGGCTCACCGGGCTTCGATTCGAGAGTGGCGAGGATCGTGCGGCATGCCGACGCTCCGGCCGATCGTGCGTCTTCGGTCGCGTCGCTGGTGACAGCAATGCGGATCGTTTCGAGCAGGCTTTCCATGGATGCCTCCTATGCCGCGATGTGGGTGGTGGGTCGTGCGTCGTCGGCGCTTGGCGCGTCGGACCAGGGGAGGACATGCCAACGGCGCATCAGTTCGGCGGGATCGATCGCTGCGTAGCCGTTGTCGTCGAGACGCCATAGTTCGAAGCGCACGACGAGTGATGGACGGCTCGCGTAGCCGAGGACGTCACCGGCTCGCACGCGAGCCTTGCGGCGCCGCGCGAAGCGGTCGGTAGGGACGGCGAGCATGTGTTCGAGGTGGTGGTACCGGGTCGACCACCCGCCTGCATGATCGAGACACATCGCATAGTGCGACGCCGACACGCCTTCAGCCGAGGCGATGATCTTGCCGGTGTTACGAGGCGGCCCTGCCGATGGTCCACGAGACCGACTGACTGATGGACATCGAGCTGGTGACGGTGATGTCGCAGGTGTCGATGGACATCAACGAGCCTGCACTGCCGCAGGC
>JAPLLF010000236.1 GCA_026387715.1 Pseudomonadota bacterium | reverse complement strand
TGGGGTCAACCTCTACGTTGGCCGTTCAAAGCGTCAAGGCGGGGGTCGACGTCAAACGCGTCAAGCTCAACGTCAACCAGCTCAACGTCAACCATCCGTGTTCCTCCCTTCCCAACCCTTTGAACTACAGTTCTTGAGCCGGGAGGGCAGGACGTTCGACGTGCCCGTGATCGTCGTCACGGTGGTCCCCGATGTGCGCGTGGTCTCCGGGTTCGCGGTGCACGACGTCCTGGGCAAGCCCCTCGACCGCGCCAGCCTGCTCGCCTCGCTCGTCCGCGCAGGTGCGGGTGGAAGGGCAGGTGGGATGAGCGAGCCGCCGAAAACCCCGATCCTGATCGTCGATGACAACGCGACGAACCTCAAGCTGGTCGCCTATCTCATGACGGCGAGCGGCTACGACGTCCGGACCGCGGGCGACGCGGAGAGCGCGCTCGAGGCGATCCACGCACATCCCCCCCGGTTGGTGCTGATGGACGTCCAGCTCCCAGGGATCGACGGCCTCGAGTTGACGCGCCGACTCAAATCCGACCCGGCGACCCACAATATTCTGATCATCGCGGTGACGGCATATGCGATGAAGGGTGATGAGGAGAAGGCGCTGGAGGCTGGGTGTGACGGCTATGTCACCAAGCCGATCGATACGCGCAAGCTCCCCGAGCTCGTGGCGCGTATGATCCAGGGCACGCCGACATGAGCTCGAACAAGATCATGGTGGTCGAGGACAACTCGGCGACGCGCCGGGCCGTGTGCAACGCCCTGACGCGCAGCGGCCACTCGGTCCTCGAAGCGCCCGACGGCAAGACCGCGCGCGAGCTCATGCGCCGCGAGCACCCGCGGGTGGTGCTCCAGGATCTCATGCTCCCGGATACCGACGGGTTCGAGCTGGTGACCCAGCTCCGCCTGATCGCGGGCACCGAGAGCGTCTCGATCCTCGCGTTCTCGGGGTTCGCGGCCGAGCTCCTCGAGTCGCGCGCGGCGACCGTCGAGTTCGACGACATCATCACCAAGCCGATCGCGCCGTCGCGCCTCGTGCCGATCATCGAGGCCCACCTCCCGCACGATCCGACCCGCGACCGCTTCGGACGGAACCGGCGCGTGGTCTGCGTGGACGACGATCCGTTGCAGCTCAAGCTGGCCGCGTTCCGGTTGCAGCGCCTGGGGTTCGACGTCGTGACCGCGCTCGATGGACGCGCCGCGCTCGCCGCCATCCGCAAGGACCCACCCGATCTCGTGATCTCGGACGTGATGATGCCGGGCCTCGACGGTTTCGGGCTCGCGATCGAGCTCCGGCGCGACCCCGCGTTCCAGCACCTCCCGTTGCTGCTCGTCACGTCGAGCTACGTCGAGACCGCGGATCGCGATCTCGCGCAGCGCGCCGGCGCGACCGATCTGGTGCCGCGCACGCCCGAGCTGACCGAGCTGTTCTCGGCGGTGCGCGCCGTGCTCGCGCGGCCGCTGTCGCGCTCCCCCGAGCTGCCGAACACGGCGCTCGTCGAGCTCGAGCGCGAGCACAACGCGCGCATCGTGCGGCAGCTCGAGCACCAGGTGGCGCTCAACAACGGGCTCGCGAAGCGGTGCTCGGCGCTGTCCTCCGAGCTCACGGTGCTGATGGGGATCTCCGAGACGATCCTCGACGAGCGCGACCTCGATCAGGCGCTCGACGACGCGATCTCCGTGTGCTTCGACGCCGGGGGGATCTCGGTCGGCGCGCTCTACCTGTTCGACGACGCCGGCGCGCTGTCGGTGCGCTACCTCGGGGTCGGTCAGGTCGTGTGGACGCAGGAAGATCTCGAGACCCTGTTCGGGCATCCGGAGCTGATGGACGAGGTCCTCCGCAACCGGCGCACCGTCCTCGTCCCCTCGGGCGTGTCGTCCGGCGTCGCGACCGAGCTGCTCGCGCGCGCCCAGGCGACGAAGCTCATGATGGTGCCGCTCGGCCACGGGGGTGTGACCCTCGGGGGGCTGCTCATGGCGTCGCGCGGGCGCGATCTCGATCCCGACGACTGGCGCGCCTTCGCCTACGGCGTCGCGACGCAGATCTCGCACGTCGTGTCGCTGGGACGGGCGTACACCGCGCGCTCGCAGGCCGAGGTGCGCGCGACCCAGCACGCGGCGCTGCTCGACGCGGTGTTCGCGAGCGTGCCCGACTTGATCGTCCAGGTCGATCGCGCGGGGATCATCCGGTTCTCGAACCGGCCGACGTCGCTCGTCGGCCGCATGTGGTGCGACACGGTGCCAGACCCCGTGCGCGCGCGGGCGGTGTTCGAGGCGGCCCTCGCGACGACGCAGCCCACCGAGCACGAGATGCAGCTCTCGCTCGAGCGCACGTTCCTCGTCCACTTCGGGCCGGTGATCGAGCCCAGCGGCGGCGTGCCGCACGTCACGAGCCTCGTGATCGTCGCGCGCGACATCACGGAGCAGAAGCAGGCCGAGATCCAACTCGTGATCTCCGATCGCATGGCCTCGGTCGGCACGCTCGCGGCCGGCGTCGCGCACGAGATCAACAACCCGCTGACGTCGGTGATCACGAACCTCGACCTCGCCTCCGACGAGCTCGCCCGGCTCGCCGAGACGATCACGCTCCCGATCGATCTCGAGGACGAGATGCGCGACGCCCGCCACGGCGCCGAGCGGGTCCGCGAGATCGTCCGCGACCTCAAGATGTTCTCGCGCTCGGAGGAGGAGCGTAGCGGGCCGGTCGACGTCGACCGCGTGCTCGACTCCACGCTGCGCATGGCGTGGAACGAGCTGCGGCACCGCGCCCGCATCATCAAGGCGTACGCCAAGGACCTCCCGCAGGTCCACGCGAACGAGTCGCGGCTCGGGCAGGTGTTCCTCAACCTGTTGATCAACGCGGCGCACGCGATCCCCGAGGGCAACTACCTCGCGAACGAGATCCGGGTGACCACCGAGCTACGCGGGGAGCACGTGATCATCTCGATCGCGGACACCGGCTCGGGGATCGCGCACGAGGTCCGCCCGCGCCTGTTCACGCCGTTCTTCACGACGAAGCCGGTCGGCGTCGGCACCGGGCTCGGCCTCGCCATCTCGCTCAAGATCGTGACGACGCTGGGCGGGACCATCACGTTCGACAGCGAGGTCGGGCACGGCACCGCGTTCCACGTCTCGCTGCCCGCGCTCACCGCGATCGAGCTGCCGGTGGTCTCGCGCGTGACGACGCGCAAGGAGGCCCGCCGCGGCAGCGTGCTCGTCATCGACGACGACGTCCAGCTCGGCCAGGCGATCCGCCGGTACCTGTCGGCGTATCACGACGTGCTCGTGGTCCAGAGCGGCGCCACCGCGCTCGCGCTGATGGCCGAGGGCGCCCGCTACGACGTCGTGCTGTGCGACCTGATGATGCCCCAGATCACCGGGATGGAGCTGTTCACCCAGCTCGCCGCGTTCGCCCCCGAGCAGGCCGAGCGCATCGTGTTCCTCACCGGCGGCGCGTTCACGATCGCCGCGCGCGAGTTCCTCGACGCGAGCCCGAATCAGCGGCTCGACAAGCCGTTCGACGTGAAGGTCCTGCGGCGGCTCGTCAACGAGATGATCACGCTATGATCCGCGGGTGACCTCCGCTCCACGCGCCGACGACCACGACTTCGACTACGTCGTGATCGGCTCGGGCTTCGGCGGCAGCGTGTCGGCGTGTCGGCTCGCCGAGAAGGGCTACTCCGTCGGCGTGGTCGAGATGGGGCGGCGATGGACCGCCGAGGACTTCCCGAAGTCGACGTGGAACCTGCGCCGGTGGATCTGGCGACCGGGCCTCAAGCTGTTCGGCTTCTACAACATGCGGCCGTTCAAGCACGTCGTCGTGCTGTGCGGCAACGCCGTCGGCGGCGGCTCGATCACCTACGCGAACACGATGCTGCAACCACCCGACACGGTGTGGGGCGAGGGCTCGTGGGCGGGGCTGTCCGACTGGGTGCACGAGATGCCGGCGCACTACGCGACCGCGCGGCACATGCTCGGCATCACCGAGAACCGGATCCTCGGCGACGCGGACGACATGCTGCAGAAGATGGCCGTCGATCAGGGCGTCGGCGACTCGTTCTACAAGACCGACGTCGCCGTCTACTTCGGCGACCAGCCGGGGGTGCCGCACGCCGATCCCTACTTCGGCGGGGAGGGCCCGCCGCGCTCGAGTTGCACGGGCTGCGGCGGCTGCATGGTCGGCTGCCGGTTCGGTGCGAAGAACACGCTCGACAAGAACTACCTGCACTTCGCGGAGAAGCGCGGCGCCAAGATCCTCGCCGAGACCCGGGTCGTCGACGTGCGCCCGCGCGGGGCCGCGGATGGCCGCGACGGCTACGTCCTCACCACCGAGCGGTCGACCGCGTGGCTGTTCAAGCAGCGCAAGACGATCCACGCGCGCCACGTGGTGCTCGCGGCGTCGGCGCTCGGCTCCATGGATCTCCTGCTCCGCATGAAGCAGGCCGGGGCGCTCCCCGCGGTGTCGGCGCGGGTCGGCCACGACGTGCGCACCAACAGCGAGTCGATCCTGGGGGTGCGGTTTCCCGGGCGGCGGTTCGACATGTCGAAGGGCATCGCGATCGGCTCGGGCATCCACATCGACCGGTTCACCCACATCGAGGCGACGCGCTACTCGAAGGGCTCCGACGTCCTCGGGTTGATGGCGACGATGCTCGTCAGCGGGACGGGCTGGCGCCGGATCTTCGCGTGGATGTGGGGGGCGATCCGTCATCCGATCAAGTTCGTGCGCGCGGGGTGGCCGTTCGGCTTCGCGCGGCAGACGCTGCTCCTGCTCGTCATGCAGACGATCGACGCGACGTTGCGGATGCGGCTGCGTCGGCGGTGGTTCTGGCCGTTCACCCGCCTGCTGTGCAGCGACGGCAAGCGGATCCCCACGAACATCCCGCAGGCCAACGAGTTCGCGCGGCGCGCGGCCAGCGCGTTCGGCGGCATCGCCATCACGTCGAACACCGAGATCCTGTTCGACCTGCCGATGACGGCGCACTGCATCGGCGGCTGCGTGATGGGCAAGGACGCGTCGACCGGCGTGATCGACGACCAGCACCGCGTGTTCGGCTACCAGGGGCTCTACGTCGTCGACGGCGCGGCGGTCGGCGCGAACCTGGGCGTCAACCCGAGCTTCACGATCACCGCGCTCGCCGAGCGCGCGATGTCGCGCATCCCGCCCAAGCGCACGACCTAATCGTTTCTTCACGCAGCCCGAGGCTCGCGGACCGTACCGTCAGGCGGACGATCGTGGCTCCGATGCGCCAAGCACGCGACACCGGCGGGGCCATTCGGCGAGCCCGTGCATGCCGCGAATGCGCTAGAACTCGGCGCGGTGCGACTGACGCGAAAGTTCATTGCGGCGCTGGTGATCGGCGTCGCGCTCGTCGCTCTGATCCAGGGGTACGTCGACTACAACCGCGAGCGCGACGTCTTCGATCGTCAGATGCGTGGCGAGGCGGCGGCGCTGGGCAGGGCGCTGGCTCGAGGGGTCGCGGACGTGTGGGCGCGTGATGGCGAGGCAGCGGCGCGCGAGTTCATGCTCACCGCGACGAGCCAGAGCGAGCGCCTCCAGGCGCGCTGGGTGTGGCTCGACGCCAAGGGCCACGACGAGCCCCGCGCGACACGCGGGGAGCTCGAGCCGATGACGCACGACGAGGTCGTGACGATCCGCGATCCGGATCGACGGCTCCTGCTGACGTACATCCCGGTCGACGTGCCCGAGGCGATCCGCGTCGGCGGGCTGGAGATCGCGCAGTCGCTCGAGCAGCTCGACACCTACGTCGCCGAGTCGCTGCGCAACCAGATCCTCGGCTCGGCGGGCGCGGTCGCGGTCGCGGCGGTGCTCGCGCTCGGCCTCGGCGTCGTGTTCATCGGCCGGCCGATCTCGCGGCTCGCCGAGAAGGCGCGACGGGTCGGCACCGGCGACCTCACCGGGCCGCTGCACCTCGGGCAGCGCGACGAGCTCGGCGAGCTCGCGACCGAGATCAACCTGATGTGCGACCGGCTCTCCGAGGAGCGCCGGCGCGTCACGCAGGCGACCGAGCAGCTGCGCCACGCCGATCGGCTGACCACCGTCGGCAAGCTCGCGTCGGGGCTCGCCCACGAGCTCGGGACGCCGCTCAACGTCGTGAAGGGCCGCGCGCGGCTGATCGTCGATCGCGAGGTCGAGGCCGACGAGGCCATCGACTCGGCGCGCATCGTCGTCGAGCAGGCCGATCGCATGATCGTGCTCATCCGCCAGCTCCTCGACTTCGCGCGGCCGCGCGCGCTCCAGAAGTCGACGCTCGATCTCGCGGCGATCGGCGCCCGGGTCTGCGAGCTGGTCGCGACGATCGCGCGCAAGGCGAACGCGACCCTGGTGGCGCCGACCAACCCCGGCGTGGTGCGGGTCGAGGCCGACGATGGCCAGCTCACGCAGGTGCTGACCAACCTCGTCGTCAACGCGATCCAGGCGCTCCCCGAGGGTGGCACCGTGACGCTGACGACGCGCCTCGAGCAGGCGGCCCCGCCGTCGTACGTCGACGAGGCGCGAGAGGTTCGCGGGTGGGCGGCGCTCGCGGTGAGCGACACCGGCGCGGGCATGGACGACGCGACGCGCGAGCGGATCTTCGAGCCGTTCTTCACGACCAAGGCGGTCGGCGACGGCACCGGCCTCGGCCTGTCGGTCAGCTGGGGCATCGTCCGCGAGCACGGCGGCTGGATCGACGTCGCGTCGACGCGCGGCCGTGGCTCCACGTTCACGGTCTACCTGCCGGCAGGTGCCGCGTGACCAAGGTGTTCGTCGTCGACGACGAGCGCGAGATGGTCGACCTGATCGCGATCGGCCTCAAGAAGCGCGGGTTCACCGCGGTGACGTTCGGCAGCGCGGCGGCGGCGATCGCCGCGATCCCCGAGCACGACGTCGACGTGATCGTGACCGATCTCAACATGAAGGGGATGACCGGGCTCGACCTGTGTCAGCGGGTGGCCGCCGATCGTCCCGACCTGCCGGTGATCGTGCTCACCGCGTTCGGCAGCTTCGAGACCGCGGTCGGCGCGATCCGCGCGGGCGCGTACGAGTTCGTCTCCAAGCCCCTCGAGATCGTGGGGCTGGAGATCGCGTTCCTG
>JAPLLF010000386.1 GCA_026387715.1 Pseudomonadota bacterium | reverse complement strand
CGACGACCTGGCGCTCGACGAGCAGGCGCGCGAGCAGCGCCTCGTCGAGCGCGACGCGAAACGTCGTGTCCTGGCCGGGCTCGCGGCGGGCGAGCGCGGTATCCGTCACGGCGATCGCCCAGTCCCCCTCGACCTCGTCCTCGACGACGACGACCTCGAGGTCGAGCCGATGGGTGTCCTCCCCCGTGCTGGTGACGAGCTGGATCGAGCGAATGAACGCCGGCCACGGGGCAGGGGGCTCGTAGCCGACGAGCAGCGCGAGCCGGTCGCCCGCGGCGCCGTCGAGCGGGATGTCGGCCCCCGCCGTGGCCGGGAGGAGCGCGGCGAGCTGCGCGCGGTCCTTGCCCGTCGCACGCACGATCATCCCGGCCTCGATGTTGGCCGGCAGGCCGCCGCGAAAGCCCCAGCCGTGGTTGGTGAAGTTCGCCGACCCGAGGTACGCGACGGTGGTCTTCGCGCTCTCGAGCACGACGACCTTGGCATGCAGCGGTCGCGGCAGGCGAAAGTCCTCGAGGCCGTCGACCTCCTCGGGCAACACCGCTGGATCGACCGCCGCCGCGGAGGCGTCGATCCCCAGCGCGCGCGCGTCCCACCGCGTGTGGCTCTCGCGCAGGACGGGCAGCAGGGTCCCGTCTCCCGTGGGGCGCGCCTCGGCCAGCAGCCGGACCTTGGCCATCGGCGCCAGCAGGCCGCGCGCCCGCAAGGCGTCGACGAACTGGGCGATCGGGCCGTCGCCGGTCTCCTCCGACCAGAACGGCGACACGATCGTGATCGCGCGGACCTGCTCGCCGGCGGGCAGCTGCTCGATCACCTGCTCCCACAGCGGCTGCTCGCCGACGCCGCTCCACGCGAACCGGCCGTCGTCCGGGTCGGCCTCCTCGTCGGCCCACGCGTCGAGCTTCTCGAGCGCCAGCCTGGTGCCCTTCTCGGCGGCCGCGGTCCAGTGCTCGGCGAGGTGGGTCAGCATGCCGTCGATCGCCTGGCGGATGAGCGGCGCCTGCGCGGTCTCGGTCGGGGTCACGCGGAGCATCGCCGCGACCTCGCGATTCTTGCGATAGCCCGCGGCGGTCAGGTTCGCGCTGCCGACGAGGAGCCGGACCTCGTCGGCGTAGACCAGCAACGTGACCTTCGCGTGCTGGATCCGACCGGGCCCGATCTTCACCGGGTAGAGGCCGACGCGCAGCGACCGCGGGCGCGTCCGGTAGCAGGCCACGTCGGTGAAGATCGCGACCGCCTCGGTCGTCGACAGGTGCTTCTCGATCTCGATGCGCGAGGTCCAGTTGCGATCGTCCCACGCGCCCAGCCCGAGCAGCGACGGCAGGAAGTCGGTCTCGAAGAACTCGGCGTCGAACTCGAACGACGTCGCCACGACCGCGAGCAGCTCGCTCTGCTTGGCCCGCGCCAGGCGATCGATGAGCTTGCGCGACGGCGGTCCCGACTTCGAGCTCGCCTTCGCGCCGGTTGCCTTCGCCTTCTTCACGCCACACCTCCCGCCGCGAGCATCGCGTCGGCCGCATCGAACCGGTACGCGTGCGGGCGGACCTCGTCGGGCGACGTGATCTCGCCGGCCGCGCCGCCGACCCGCGTCATCGTGAGGCACAGCCCCTCGGTGCCACGCTCCAGCCACGGCAGCTTGCGTCTCCCGCGATCGAACTTGCCGCGCTGGATGTCGGCGTGGCGATCGACGAACGCCTCGCTCGTGGCCAGGACGTCGGTCGCGGACTCGGCCGTGCGCTTCAGGAACTCGCGGACGTCGACGAGTTGCTCGGGGTTCGCCCCGACGTGCGAGGTCGACACCTGCGTCAACGACCGCTCGAGGTCGGCGACGACGCCGGGCAGCGCGTCGGCGACCCGCTGCAAGATCGGATCGTTGGCGCGGGCGCTCGCGCTGACCGCGGTGGTCGCGCCGCGGCACATGAACAGCAGCCGCTCGAAGCCGAGGACCGACCAGGTGTAGGCGGTCTCGTACGCGAGGATGACGGTGATGGCCTCGCGAAGGTCGGCGTCGGGGCCTTGGGCGTCGATCCCCTCGGCGATGGCCGCGAGGCGCGCGTTCTGGAGCTCGTGGTCCATGAACGGCCGCTTCGCGAGCAGCGCGCACATCCGCGCGCGCACCGGATCGCGCATCAGCGCCTCGCCGAGGCACGCGGCTTCGGTCGGCCCGTGCGGGCCCTTGAGGTACGCCGTCTCGCCCCACTTCGCGAGGATCGCGAGGGAGACCGTGCCCTCGCCGCGGACGACCTTCTTCACCTTCGCGGGCATCTCGGTCTCGTCGCAGAACGCGTCGGCCAGCCGCAGCCCCGCGTCCGGCGACAGCTCCATGATCTCGCGATCGGAGAACAGCTTGAGCTCCTCGGAGACGGAGCCGTAGATCCCGAGCACGCCGTAGGGCGCCTGGCGCGCCAGCAGCTGGTAGTCGGGGTTCGCGTCGCTCGCGTCGGCGGTGTCGAGCCGCTGCGCCTCGGCGGCGACGTAGCGCACGCCGCGCAGCCCGCTCACCGACGCGCTCGTCTTGCGCGCGGCGAGGTAGTTGGCGAGCGCCCACAGCCGCTCGAGCCGCATCGCGGCGTCGCGGCGCACCTCGCGCTGCTGGCGGACCGAGGCGGTCGACGCGACGTTGGCCAGGCTCGTCCCGGCGCACAGCATCGAGAAGTAGCGTGGCACCGAGGCGACGTTGGTCAGCCCGGGGAGGATCTTGTCGGCGAGGTACAGGTAGCCCCGCTCGAACCCCATCGGATCGACGCTGGCGCCGGGAAGATCCGACGGATCATAGGCCGTGAGGAACGCATCGAGCTCGATCATGGATTCCTTCGCGTGCGCTGGGCACGGCGATCCGAGGGCCAGCGCGATGAACGCTGACTTGCGACCGCATCACGGTGTGATGCGGTCGGATGAACAACCAACCCGCCCAAGTCCCATCACCATAAGCGAAGTCGCGAACGAAACGCGACCTCGGCCGCCACGACCTTCGGTGCGCGAGATCGAGTGTCGCGACCACGTGATACAAATTCTGCGATGGGGCTCGAAGACACGGGGCGTTACACCGAGGGCGTGCTGAGGCTGCTGCAGTTCGTCGAGACCCGACGTCCGACCGGGAGGCGGTTCGGCCCCGACGCCGACGCGCGGTGGACTGGGTTTCGCGGGGATCTCGAGACCGTCGACCGCATCGAGCTGATGATCCGCGACGCGGACGCCGAGTGGCCCGGTGGCTTCGGCGCGCGGCTCGTGTTCGATCTCCACGGCGTCGCCGAGGACGAGCCGTTCGGCTCGCAGTGGAAGGGGCTCGATCCGGTCGACGCCGAGGAGCTGTGGCGGCGCGTCAAGGCCGAGGCCCCGCCCGCGAGCCTCGCGGCCACGCTCCAGGCGATCGCCGCGGCATGGGAGCTGACGTTGCGCCCGCACGCGGTCGACGCCATCACGCCCACCGATCGCCTCGTCGTCGCCGGGGCGTCCGCGATCGCCGCGACGATCGAGACGTTCGCCGCCGGCGCCGCGCTCGACTGGGCCGATCAGGTGATCGTCGTCGCGTCCGACCCCGGGCCACGCCAGCTCGCGATCGCCGCGACGTCGCTGCTCAACGCGACCCGGTCGGCGACGATCGTGAAGCCCGCGGATCACGCGGGCGTGAAGGTGCCGCGCGGGTCCCGGATCATCGTCTCGGACGACGCGAGCGCCGCCGATCGCGCCGCCGCCGCGTCGATGGTGGCGCGCTAGTCATGGCGCTCTCGAGCGCGCGCATCCTCTCGGTCGGCGAGACGCCCTACGCCCACGAGCGCGCCGGCATCGACTTCGCCGAGAAGGCGCTCCCCGACACCGACCCGTATCACCTGTGGGCGCTCGTCGATCTGCTCGACCCCTCGACGGGGCGGCTGCTCGAAGTCGACATGGTCATCCTCGGCTACTCGTGCCTGTACCTGGTCGAGCTCAAGGACTGGCCGGGCAAGATCTCGGGAAACTCGGTCGACTGGCTGTGGGAGACGCCCGAGGGTCGCCAGTTCTGGCGCGACAACCCGCGCTCGCTCGCGCGTCGCAAGGCCCAGGTCCTCAAGTCACGGCTCGAGCGCGCGTTCCCCCGGGACGTGCGGGTGCCGTGGGTCGAGCCGCTGATCTTCCTGAGCAACCCCGACGTGCGGCTCGGGCTCGAGCCCGACGGGCTGATCGGCGTCGTCCGCCGCAACAACTTCGTCGACGCGATCACGCGCCACGATTTCGTGGGCGCCGAGCCGAATCAGAAGGGCCGGGCGATCGATCGCCCGACGCTCAAGGCGACCGTCAAGGCGCTCGAGGCGATCGGGTTCCGCAAGCGCAAGGGCAAGCGGATGGTCGGCTCGTTCGAGCTGGGCGAGCTGCTCGACGAGACGCAGTCGTTTCAAGATCGCACCGCCGTCCACTCGCAGATCAAGGGGCAGCGGCGCCGCGCACGCACCTACCTGGTCCCCGAGCAGACGAGCATCGAGCGCAGGCAGCTGCTGCTCCGCGCGGCCGAACGCGAGGCCAACCTGCTCAACGAGGTGCGCGAGCACCCGAACATCCTGCGGTACACGGACTACGTCGCCGACGCCCCGCTCGGTCCGACCGTGCTGTTCGATGACTTCGATGGCGGGGTGCCCCTCGACGCCTTCCTGCGCGTCGATCCCGGCGTCACGTTCGACGATCGCATCGCGATCCTCGAGCAGGTCGCGAACGCGCTCGGCCACTGCCATCGCCGCGAGATCGTGCACGGCGGGCTGTGCCCATCCGCGGTGCTGGTCCGGCGTGGGCCCGACAACGCCGTCGAGACCCGGCTCTGCAACTTCCAGCTCGGCGGCTCGCAGAACATCGAGGCCACCAGTCACTGGTCGGCGCTCGGCACCGAGGCGTGGGCGGTCTACCAGGCGCCCGAGCTCCGGCGCGATCCGACGCAGCGCACCATCGAGGGTGACCTGTTCAGCGTGGGCGCCATCGGCTACTTGCTCCTCACGGGGAAGCCGCCTGGCAACACCGTCGCCGAGGTCGAGGCGCGGATGAACGCCGGACGCTGCCTCGATCCGCGCGACGCGAGCAACGCGCTCCCCGATCAGCTCGCCGAAGCGATCGCGTTCGCCACGATGGAGGTCGTCGCCCAGCGGGCCAACGACGTGGCCTTCTGGATCGACGTCGTCATCGGGGCCGCGACCGCGCCGGTGGCGCCGACCGAGCCGGAGCCGAGCCCGCTCGACGCCCGCAAGGACGACAAACTCGGCGCGCTCACCGTGGTGCGGGTCCTCGGGCATGGGGCCTCGTCGCGCGTCCTCGAGGTCACGCTGGACGACGCCAGCTACGCGCTCAAGGTCTCGCTCGGCGCCGAGCACGACGAGCGCATGGCCGCCGAGGCCGAGGTGCTCGCGAAGCTTCGTCATCCGCGGGTCGTCCGGCTCGAGAAGGCGTTGACGATCGCCGGTCGACCCTGCTTGCTGATGTCGCTCGCCGGCCAGAGCTTGCAGCGCAAGCTGAGCGACGACGGGACGCCGTCGCTCGACTACGCGTGCCGGTGGGGTGCCGACCTGCTGATGGCCGTCGAGCACCTCGAGGACGAGGGCGTGTTGCACCGCGACATCAAGCCGGCCAACGTCGGCGTGGGGACGCTCAACAAGCGGTCGCAGAGCCTGACGCTGTTCGACTTCTCGCTCGCGGGGCTGTCGCTGACCAATTTCGGCATCGGCACCGCGGCGTATCGCGATCCACATCTGGCAGCGCGCGGCAGCTGGGATGCGGCCGCCGACCGCTACAGCGCCGCCGTCACGATGTACGAGCTGGTGACCGGCCAGCGGCCGGTGCTCGACCATGGCAACGTCACGCTCGCGGCCGAGCGGTTCGAGGCGAGCGTGCGCGGCGCGCTCGTGGAGTTCTTTCACAAGGCGTTCGTGGCCGACGCCACGCAGCGTCACGCGAGCGCGGCGCTCATGCGACGGGACTGGGAGCGCGCCTTCGAAGCCCAGGCGAGCGTGCACACGGCGGAGGACGAGCCGCCGCCGGCGCCGCTGACCGACACGCAGATCGCGTCGTTCCAGGCGTCGACGCCGATCCAGGTGCTGCCGCTGTCGAACCGCGCCAAGAACGCGCTCGATCGAGCCGGCATCCTCTGCGTCAGCGACCTCGTCGACCTCCCGCCGAACCAGCTATCGGTGATCCGCGGCGTCGGTCGCACCGTCGCCAAGGAGATCCTCGATCTTCGCGAGCGGTGGATGCAGCTCGTGGGGGGCAAGGCAGCCGCGATCGGGCCGAGGTTCTTCCCGGGCTATCGAGGCGCCGATCTGATGGCGCAGTTCTCGCTGGCGGATCTCCCGTCGGCGGCGACCGATGCCCTCGCGGACGCGGGGCTTCGCACGCTGGCACTGATCGCCGGCGCGACCAAGACGCAGGTGGCCGCGCTCGCGCGGCGTCACGCGTTCGACGTCGCGAAGCTGTCCTCCGCGCTCGCGCGCGAGCACGCCGCGGCCCAGGCGCGCGATCGCCCGACGACGATCGAGACCTGGATCGAGGCGCTCCTGCCACCGACCAAGAAGGCGCTCAAGAACGTCCGCGCGCTCTACGGCCTGGGCGACAAGGCGTACAGCGGCGTGCGCGAGCTCGCCGCCGCCGTCGCCGAAACGCCGCTCGCCGAGCTGACGCCCGATCGCCTGATCCGGGTCGCGGCGTCGGCCAGCCGCACCGCGGCGGCGTCGAGCCGGCTCGAGATGTACCCCCGGCAGATGGACGCGCGGCGGGCGGTCGAGCTGTCCGCCTCGATCATCCCGGCCAGGATCCACGAGGACAAGCTCCGCGAGCTGATCGCCGCGCGCTACCCCGACGCGAGCCCGCTGCCACCGCGCCCCGCGCTCGACGACCTCCTCGAGACCGCGAACCTCGTCTACTTCCCCGACGAGGCCATCTACGGGCGCCGGGGGGAAGAGCGCACGTCGCTCCACACGAGCATGACCTCGTACACCCGCATCTCGTCGGTCCCACGTGGGCCCGACGTCGACGCGCGGAACGTGACCATCCAGGAGTTCGAGGACCAGGTCCGGATCTGCCTCGATCGGCGGGCGTTGCTCGTCGTCGGTGTCTCCGCCGATCGCGCGTACGACGCCGAGCGCGCGCTCGCCCACCGGTTCCCGCTCACGCATCGGTCGTTCGACGCCGTGTTCCTCGCCGAGCTCGACCGGCAGGTGCGCAAGCTGCAGATCACCGAGGATCTCGTCTACACCACCGACCTCCAGGGCAGCACGTCGCCCGACTGGCACAAGCTGATCGGGCTCGCCAAGCTCACCGCCGGGGCGGTCGCCACCGAGCTGTTCCCTCCCAAGGCGCCGCTCCTCATCACCCAGCCCGGGCTCATCGATCGCTACCAGCTCACCGACTTCCTCGACAAGCTCGTCGCGGCGTCGCGCGACGACGACTCGAGCGCGATCATCCTGCTCGTGCCGGGCAACGACGGTGGCGTGCCGATCATCGGGGACACCCCGATCTCGGATCTGCTGCCCGGCCAGCACACCTCGATCCCGAAAGCGTGGATCGGCGCGAACCTCGAGACGGCCTGAGATCTGAGCTCGCCGGCGCGTCAGGCCGGCAGCGACGCGCGCCACGGTGCCCACCACGTCGGGCGGCGACCCTGGTACGTGTCGATCACGGCATCGAGGGTCGTCGTGGGAAGCCCGGCGTCGACGTGAAGTCTGCGCAAGAACACCGGGACGCCGATCATTCGCTCGCGCGGATGATGGAGCTCTGCGAGGGCGAGCCACATCGCGTTGCGATCGTTCGCGACGAGAACGAAGGATGGATCGTGCACGGCAAGAGCGATCGAGGCCCGTTCGCCCTTGCCGCGCAGCGTCGTCGGCGGCGTCAGGTCCTGGTACGTCTGGTCGACCTCTGATCCGACGAGAATCGCGAGGCCCGCGATCCGACCTCCCGCAAACCACCGCTTGAAGCGAGCGCCGTCGCGCTGCGCCGCGGCCAACTCCCTGGCCACCTCGTCGGCGATCGCGAGCTCGCAGCGATCGGCGGCGCTCATCAGGTCGGCTTCGCAGTGGCTCTGGAGAAAGTACGAGACCATCAGCGCGCGGCGACCCATGGCAGCGGATCGATGGCCTCGATGCCGAGGGCGCTGCGCGCTTCGCCATCGGTGATCAGGGCCCTCTCGTGGGCGCGGGTCGTGCGCTGTTCGACCAGCTGGCTGGGACCATGAACCGGGGGAAGCGACACCGACCAGGAACTGCTCAGCACGTGCGCGTCGAGCGCCTCCAGCCAGACCCGAAGCTCCAGATCGATGAACTCGCGGTTGCAGAGGTGGTTCGCCGTGATCGGCCACGACGTGCCGTAGCGGTCCATGGCCGCGATGACCAGGTCGCGGGCCACCAGCTGCTCACGCACGTTGCGTGGCACGCCCAGCAAGCGATTGAGGCCTGCCCTGGGGAGCAGTAACTCGGCGGCGAACGCGCGCGCGCGTTGCTCGTTCGCGTGCGTGCTCCGATCGTGCTCGGGATCGAGCACGACATGAACACCCTCGTGGTCGGGATCGTGAAGGATGTGGCAGAGCTCATGGGCGATCGCGCCCCGTACGCGCGCGGCGCCGCGCGTGCCGCCGCTCAGCACGATCGCGGCGTCATCGCAGACCTTCACCGCGCAGGTGGCGCGCGTGCTGAGCTGGCGAACCAGGATCGCGATCCCCAGCCGCTCCTCGACGATCGCGCGCAGGTCCTCGAGCGGCTCGATCGGCAGCCCCCAGAACTTCCGGAGCTCGATCGCAAGCTGATACCCGTGCTTGGCGGCGGCATCGAAGCTGTCGTGGGGTGCCTCGGCGCGCTTGAAGCTCGCGCCCGGCCACACGTCGTTCGATTCGTGGAGCATCACGCCGAGCTCGTGGAGGATGCGTGCCTGCTCGATCGCGCCATCGAGCACGGCCCGGTCGACGTCCTGAAAATCCTGCATGCCCTCGTGACGGAGGAACACGGTCAGCGAGGGGCGAACCCGCTCCTCGCCACGTCGCAGGCACTGCGGGTCGAGGTCGAGCGCCTGGGCGAGGTCGTCGAGTTGCGTCGTCGTCACCCCGGGCTCGCCGGCCTCCAGGCGTGCCAGGATCGTCTCCTCGCCCTGGATGTGCTTCGCGAGGTCCGTCAGCGAAAGTCCCCGGCGCGTTCGAACGCGCGCGACCACGGCTCCGATCTCCGCGAGCATGACCCAAGGTAGCACGTCGTCGCACGTCGTCGCAGCCGCACCTCTCTCGCACCCTGTGCCTGTCGCGCGATCGAGTCGTGGCCACACATCGAGCACCGCGACCGTCTGGCCTCGTCGTTGCTCGATAGCCAGTGCCTCCGTCCCGCACGAGCGGCCAGCTGACATTTTGACGGCCGCTCTCGGGAAGCACCCGCCAGTGGGAATGACCCAGACGCGAGGCGCGGGTATCGAGGTGTGCCGATCTGTCTCTCGAAGCAGACGAGCACGATGAAGTGGTCGGTCAGGAACCGACTCATCCTGCGTGGTGGTCGGCCGAATCGAGGCACCCATATGTGGCGCGTATCGTCGTGATGTCCACATGTTAAGCGCGCACGTTCGGCGCCCTCGGCGTTGACCGGGTCGCGGCGCGGCGAGTACCTTGACCGGGCAGTAATGGGTTGGCGTGTTGGGGCAGACTCGGTTCGCTTCGTGGTCCCGCGTGGGGTCGCGGGCCAGTGGGCCGAGAACTGGGCACTCGACGACGACCGCTCTTCGGTCACCGAGACCGAGCGCACGTTCTCGCTGCCGTTCGCGCAGTGGCTCGAGTCGGGCGACCCGCCGCCCGCGAAGGCGGAGCCCGAGGAGCTCGACGCGTTCCGCGCGATGAACGCCGCGATCGCGGCGCTGCTCGAGCTGCGCATGCAGCACGTGCAGATCGAGACCGTCGGGCACATCGGCGCGCCCGACGTCACGTTCCGGTTCTCGGTCGGCGGCACGTACATCGCCGACGCCGACCCGCCGACGCCGTTCCCGAAGGACGCCGCGGGCCGCGTCCACCCGCTGCTGCCGCCGTCGTTCGTCGTCTACGAGCGGCTATGCCGGTGGAACGCGCGGCGCGCGGCCACGCGGTCCGAGCAGCTGGTGTTCGTCGGCGAGCTGCGCGATCACCTGGACCGCTGCCAGACGACGCTCGCCGACGCGGCGATCCTGTTCACGTTCGAGCTCGATCCGCACCTGCGCGAGTTCCACACGCGGCGGGTGGGGCGGGTAGCGCTCGGCTGGCAGCCGCAGAAGAACGCGGGGGTGCTCGACCTCAAGCTCGAGCAGGTCGCCGACGACGGCACGCGCACGCCGCTCGACCTGCGCAACCTCGACGCGGCGAGCCCGCTGATCGCGGTGTCGTCGACCGAGAGCATCCTGCTCGACAAGGACGTCGAGGCGGTCGCCCGCGTCGCGAAGAAGCAGGTCAACAAGCTCCGCGCCAAGGTCGAGCGCCACCTGAGCAGCCCGGCGTCGATCCTGCCCGAGGGCATCTCGCTCGACAACATCGACCTGTCCAGCTACAGCCCGCGGGTCGCCGGCTTCGCGCCGATCGTCAAGGCCGAGCGGTTCATCGACATCATGTCGTCGGGCACCCAGTGGTACGTGCGCGACGGCGCGAACCACGGGCTGTTCCTGCAGTACAGCATCGCGCAGCCGGGCACCGGCGCGATCGAGCAGATCACGATCGCCAGCCGCGAGGCGGCCGACCAGGCGGTCACCGTGCTCGAGGCCGCGCTCGCGAAGGACCAGCCGGACATCGTGACGATCGGCGATCGCCGCGTCGAGCCGACCCAGGCGCTCGTCGATCACATCAAGCATGACGTCTCGGCGTACGACGCGCGGGTCGAGCGCGAGGCCAGCGCGAGCGCCGCGGTCATCAAGCCGGTGCGGCTCGCCGCGGTGATCGACGAGGACTCCGCGCCGGTCACGCTGGCCCGTGACGCCGCGGTCGATCATCCCGTCGCGTGGGATCAGGTCGCCGCGATGCTCGCGCCGAGCTTCTCGGTCGACGCGATCAAGCACCACCAGCGCGTGGGCGTCGAGTGGCTGTGGCGGCACTTCAAGGCCGGGCAGGCGGGCGTGCTGCTCGCCGACGACATGGGGCTCGGCAAGACGCTCCAGATCGCGATGTTCCTCGCGCTCCAGCGCGCGGTCGAGCCGGTCGAGCCGACGTCGCCGACGCTGATCGTGTGCCCGGTGATCCTGCTGCAGAACTGGCAGGACGAGCTCCGCAAGTTCTTCCAGCCCGAGGTGTTCGCCGACCTGATCGTGCTGTACGGCGAGGCGCTCCGCCAGAAGCGCGATCAACACGACCGCCTCGATCTCGCCGCCATCCGCACGAAGAAGTACGTGCTGACGAACTACGAGACGCTCCAGGCGCACCAGCAATCGCTGCTGACGATCGACTGGAACGTGGTCGTGCTCGACGAGGCGCACGCGATCAAGAACCCCGACACCTACCGCGCGCGCGCCGCCCGCGGGCTCAAGCGCCGGTTCGCGATCGCGTCGACGGGCACCCCGGTCGAGAACCGGCTGTGCGACCTGTGGGCGCTCTACGACTTCCTCAGCCCCGGCAACCCGTTCTCCACGATCAAGAGCTTCGAGCAGGACTACGAGTCCAAGCAGGCCGAGGGCATCGCGCTGATCCGCGGCGCGCTCGCGTACCCGAGCCAGCGGTCGTCGCTGCTCCGGCGCACCAAGGACGAGGTCCTGACGCTGCCGCCGAAGACGTCGGTCATCCACCACATCGAGATGACGCCGGAGCAGGTCGAGCTCGAGCGCTCGGTGTCGCGCTCCGCCGCCGGCAAGGGCGGCGTGCTCAACGTGCTCCAGAGCCTGCAGAAGCTCTACCAGCACCCGCGGTTGCTGCTGACCGAGACGACGCCCGTCCGCGGCGACTCGATGGCGACGGTGATCGCGCAGAGCCCCAAGCTCGCGCTGTGCATGAAGATCCTCCGCGACGTGCAGGCCGCCGGCGAGAAGGCCCTGGTGTTCACGCTGTGGACCGACATGCAGGACCTCCTCGTCCAGGTGATCGCGCACGAGCTCGGCCTGCCGAACGTGCGGGTGATCAACGG
Organism: Pseudomonadota bacterium; assembly: GCA_026387715.1. Classification (GTDB taxonomy): domain Bacteria; phylum Myxococcota_A; class Polyangia; order Haliangiales; family Haliangiaceae; genus JABFXX01. Next base: position 2,155 of record JAPLLF010000386.1, on the reverse strand, counting down.
CGATCCCAAGCAGCGGCGCCGCGCGCTCGAGTTCATCAAGGAGTTCAGCGCGGTCGACGGCTTCAGCGTGCTCGTGCTCAGCCCGCTCGCCGCCGGCACCGGCCTGACGATCACCGCCGCGAACCACGTGATCCACTACGGGCGGTGGTGGAACCCGGCCAAGGAAGACCAGGCCACCGATCGCGCGTACCGCATCGGCCAGACGCGGCCCGTCCAGGTGCACTACCCGCTGCTCACCCACCCGGGCGGCGGGACCAACAGCTTCGACGTGAACCTGCACGCGCTGGTCGAGCGCAAGCGCAGCATGGCCAAGGACTTCCTGATGCCGGCGCCCGAGACGGTGACGGCCGCGGACATCGAGCAACTTCGAGAGGCGTGAGCGGGCATGACTGACGAACTCCTGGTCTTCGGCGTCGCCGGGGCGCTCATCCTGATGGCGGTCATCGCCGTCGTGTTCGTGGTGCGACGGCGCTGGGCGCTGATCGCGGAGCTCCGCGAGGTCGATCGCGTGCTCGAGCTGCTCGCCGCGAACGCGGCGTCGGCGTCGGGCCTGGTCGCCGCGATCCGCGAGCACGTGGTGCGCGACGAGACCCCCAGCGGCAAGCGGTACGTCCTCAACAAGCCGCTCGCGGTCGTGCGCCGCGAGTACGCCGAGGGCGAGGTCGCCCACTCGCCGTCGTTCGTGTTCGGCGGGGTGCTCACGGCCTTCGCGCTGATCTGCACATTCCTCCTGATCGCGTGGGTGATGACCACGGACGTCAGCGGCGCGATCAAGAACGAGGCGGACTCGAGCCAGCTGTCGAGCGCGGTCGCCAAGCTCGGCGCCAAGTTCCTGATCTCGGCTGCCGGTATCTTCGGCAGCGTCCTCGCGCTGTTCTTCAGCAACAGCGCACGCGGCGCGATCTACCGCGCCGCCGAGCATCCCCCGATGGAGCTGCTCGCGCACTTCTCGTCGGTCGACGCCGAGATGCTCAGCGCGAAGCTGCACGAGCTCGAGCTCGCGCGCGACGACCGCGAGGCGCGCGCCCGCGACACCGCGGCGCGTGCCGAGGAGAGCGCTCGCGCCACGGCGCACCTCGCGTCGCTCGACGCCCGCGCCCAGAAGCTCAACAGCATCGAGGTCAGCCTCCAGACCATCGGCAACGAGGTCAGCGCCAACCTCAAGAACATCATGAAGGACGCGATGGCCGAGGAGCTGCGCGGGATCATGAGCGACATGATGGTCGACGTGCAGGGCATGGCGACGAAGCTCGAGGAGCAGCTCACCGACGGGTTCCGGTCGAGCCTCCACGCGATGTCGTCCGATCTCAAGAAGGCGCTCGACGCCGTGCAGAAGGCGATCGAGGGTCAGGCGCAGGGCCAGCTCGACAAGATCCTCGAGCAGCTCCACCGCCGCGATCGAACGAGTGCAGGCGGTGAGCGAGCAGGGCGTTGCGCGGGTCATCCCGGCCCTCGAGTCGCAGCTTCGTCAGATGGCCGGCTCCGTGGCCGAGGAGACCAAGAAGCGCAACGACGACAACGAGCAGCTGACCCAGCGCATGTTCACTCGGATCTCGGCGTTGATGGACTCGATGGCGACGCAGCAGATCGCGAACGCCGGCGCTCTCGAGAGGTTGCAGACCGTGAGCGAGCAAGGCGCCCAGGCGATGGCGAAGCGCTTCGAGGCCAGCGGCTCGAACCTGGTGAGCAACGTGCTCACGTCATCGCGGACCGAGATCGACGCGATCGCGCAGCAGTTGCGCGCTTCCGCGGAAGCGTCCGCGAAGCGGCACCTCGACGTCGAGGAACGTGCGAACCATGCGGCCGCGGTCGTCACGAAGGCCGCAGAAGGGCTCTCGACCTCGGCCCAGTCGATGATCGAGCTCGCCAACGCCACGGCGACGACTCTGAAGAACGCCCGGCAGGGCAGTGAGGCGATCCAGAACGCGTCGCGTGAATTCACGACCGCGGGTGACACGTTGCTCGGAGCGGTCACGTCGATCCACAAGGTGGTCGATGAGGTTCGCCTCCGGACCGTGGAGCACGGCCAGTTGCTCGAGCGGCAGCGCGGTTACACGAAGGAGGTCGAGGCGCTGTGGCCAACCTTGTTCGACGCATACCTCGCCAAGTTCAAGGCCAGCTCCGAGGCGCTCGGGCGGACGTGGGATGTCACCCA
>JAPLLF010001133.1:1109-8371 GCA_026387715.1 Pseudomonadota bacterium | reverse complement strand
GGTTTCCGCTCCCAGGACCGCGCATCGTTCACCGGTACGGCACCTAGCGAACCTGTGCACTGAAGAGCCGGATGCGTGAATTGTGCATGTCCGGATCTGTGGGGGCCCGGCGAGCCAAAGTCGCCGGGCTACCCGACCGTAGACGTCAGCGCGTCGGCTTCTTCTGCGTCGTGGTCGTGGTCGTGGTCGTGGTCGTGGTCGTGGTCGTGGTCGTGGTCTTCGTCGCGCGCGAGGGGATCTCGATCGGCTTGGGCTTGAGGTGGGTGCCGAACCGGCCCGTGATCGCCGGTGGCTCTTCCACCCGCGTGGACGACGCGGGAGTCGCCGTGGGCGTGGGCGTGGGCGTAGGCGTGGGCGTGGGCGTGGGCGTGGGCGTGGGCGTGGGTTCGTCGAGCGGCTTGACCACCACGGCCGCCGGCGGTTCCCCCGCGACCACCGCGGCAGGAGCTGGGCTCGGTCGGGTGGGCGCGAGCGTCGTGGGGGTGGACGTCTCGGGATGGCGGAGTCCGACGAGCAGCGCGATCGCGAGGCCCGCGATCAACGCGCCGCCGAGTCCGATCAGGAGCGCGGGAGACCGGCGTGGCTTGCCTTCGTTCACGGTCGGAGGGTAGCGCAACTACAGCGCGCGCAAGAGCCCGACGATCGCGAGCGCGACGAGGATCACCATGGCGACGATCGGCAAGATCCGCAGCGCGGGATGGTCGCGGCGTACCCGCGCGACGAGCGCCGCGAGCACCACGAACCACGCCGCCGAGCCGATCCCGACCCCGAGCGCGCCGACGACCGCGCTCGTGCGGTCCATCGGATACATCGACGCGATCGTCGCCCACGCGCCCAGCGCACCGGGGTTGGGCAGCGTCAGGCCGAGGCCGGTGGCGACGCCGCGCGCGAGGCGGTCGGCGGGCGGTGGGCGGACCGGGCCGGCGACCGTCGGGGCGCGGCGTCGCCAGCTGGCGATCGCGTAGCCACCGACGATCACGGCCGCGGTGATCGCCAGCGCGCGAGCGATCGTGGGGTGCGCGAGCACGAGCTGCGCGACGCCGAGGAAGGCGAGCGCGGCGTGCACCGTGTCGGCGAGGCCGCCGCCGAGGCCGAGCCCCCGCGCGAACCGTGGTCGTGCGTCGACCGCGGCGTCGACGATCGCCACGTTGATCACGCCGAGCGGCATCCCGGTCACGATGCCGAGGAAGAGTCCGAACCCGAACGGCGCGATCAGGGACGCGATCGGGGACGCGATCAGGATCTCCTGGCGCCGATCACCAGGTGATCATGCCCTCGTCGGTGTCCTTCGCCGCGAAGATCGAGATCTCCATCTCCTTCTTCTTTCCCTTCGGGCCGACGGCCTTCACCTTGTGGATGCCCGGCACGATCGGCACGCGGGTCATCGGGGTCCAGCCGATCTGCGTGCCGTCGAGGAAGATCGCGGTCTTCGCGTTCGCGGTGATGCTGAAGAAGCCGTACTTGGAGAGCGCGACGATCTCGTCGTAGCTCTTCGGCGCGTCGATCTGGGAGGCGGCGTCGACCGGCCCGGTCGCGTTGCTGACACCGGCATCGCGGCTCTGGGCGATCGCGGCCTCCTCGTCGTCGCGCGCACCCTTCGCCGTCAACACGACGATCCCGATGACGGCGAGCGTGACGAGCACGCCGCCGATCACCAGGTTCTTGAGCGACTGGAGCCGCCCCGCGCGCAGGATGTTCGTGTCGGGGCTCGCCATCCACGTGTCGACGAGGACCGCGCTGCTCAGATCGAGCACGCCAGCCGGCGCCATCATCGGGTTCGCGTTCGACGGCGTCGGTGGGATCTTCGGGATCGGGCTCGTCGGGGTGACCATGCCTGGCAGCGGCGTGGGCGTGTTGCCCATCACCACCCGGCTCGACTCCTCCGTCACCATCATCGACGGCGCCGCCAGCTCGACCCGGCCGGTCTTGGAGTGCGCGCGGGGCCCGTTCATCTCACCGCTCGCCGCGGCGCGCGGCACGGGTGGTGGGGCGCGCCGGGGCGCGGTGCCCATCGGCCCCATCATCTGCGCGGGCGCGGAGCTCGCGAGCACGTTCGGATCGTCGGCGGCCTTGAGGATCTCGTCGCGCTGGGACATCTCGTCCGCGAAGTCCTGGGCGAGCAGCTTGCCGAGCTCGGCGGGCGTGGCGACGCCACCGAGCGTCGCCACCGACGCGCGGATCGCGTTGCCGAACGCCTGCGCGGTGTCGAACCGGCCGTTGGGATCGCGCGCCATCGCCTGGAGCAGCGCGGCGCGCATGCCCGGGGGCAGGTCGGGGCGTCGATCGCGGATCTCCGGGATCGGCTCCTCGGTGATCGCCTTGAACGTGAGGAAGTCGGAGTCGCGGTGGAACAGCCGGCGGATCGCGAGCATCTCGTACATCACGACCGCGAGCGCGAAGATGTCGCTGCGGCGATCGAGCGGCTTGCCGAGGATCTGCTCGGGGCTCATGTACGCGTTCTTGCCCTTCACCGTGCCGGTGCGCGTGCGCGAGTTCGCGCCACGAGCCTTGGCGATGCCGAAGTCGAGGAGCTTCACGGTCCCGTCGGCGGTGACCATCATGTTGGGCGGCGACACGTCGCGGTGCACGACGTTGAGCGACTGCCCGTCGGGCCCCTTGGCCTCGTGGGCGGCGTGCAGGCCTTCGCACGCCTGCACGATGATGCCGGCGACGAGCCGGACGTCGAGCATCTTCTGCGCCTTGGACAGCCGGGTCATCATCCGCGACAGCGGCACCCCGTGCAGGTACTCCATCGCGATGAACCACGTGCCGGCGAACTCGCCGAAGCTCATCACGTGGCAGATGTTCTTGTGGACGAGCTGGCTCGCGAGGTCCGCCTCGTCGCGGAACATCGTCACGAAGTGCTCGTCCTCGGCGAGGTGCGGGAGGATCCGCTTGAGGACGAGGAGGTCCTGTGGCGCGCCGGGTGCACGCGCGAGAAAGATCTCGGCCATGCCGCCGGTCGCGAGCTTCGCGATCAACGAATACGCCCCGAAGTCGCGGGCGTCGCGTGGGACGAGTGTCCCCGCCGGAATCGACACGAGGAATATTATGCCCCAACGATTTCCCGGATCTAAGTCCGAGAACGATCTTCAGCGCGATCACTCCCGATCGTGACCCTCGTTACAGGTCGGACCGAGACTCCAGGGAGGTCGTCCGGGTGCCGAACCCGCGCCCACTCGTTGCGCAAGGTCCTGTTTGTCCTCGGCGATCGGCACCACAGCTAGGGTATGGTCCGCGCGTGCACGTCGTCCACGTCGTCTTCAGCCTCGACGTGGGTGGTCAGGAGCGCGTCATCCTCGACCTCGCGCGCGGGCTCGTCGAGCGCGGCCACCGCGCCACCGTGATCTCGCTGTCGGAGGGCGGCACCCTGCGGCCGCGCTTCGAGGGCATCCCGGTCGAGACGATCGCGAGCGGCACCGGGCTGTCGCCGTCGACGATCCCGCGGCTCGCGCGCCGGCTCCGCGAGCTGCGCCCCGACGTCGTCCACACCCACAACCGCTCGCCGATGATCTACGGCGGCCCGGCGGCCAAGCTCGCGCGCGTGCCCCGGCTCGTCCACACCAAGCACGGTCGCAGCGACGGCGGGCGCGCCGTCATGGTGCTGTCGCGGCTCTACGATCACTACGTGTGCGTGTCCGAGGACACCGCGGTCGTCGCGCGCACCACCGAGCACGTGTCGGCCAAGATCGTCTCGGTGATCGCGAACGGCATCGACGTGCGCGCGTTCATCCCCGACGCGGCGGCGCGTGGCCGGCTGCGCGCCGAGCTCAAGATCCCGCCGACCGCGTGCCTGGTCGGGACCGCGGGGCGGCTCGTCCCCGAGAAGAACTACGGGCTCCTGCTCGAGGCCGCGCGCGGCGTGCTCGGGCCCGACGTCCGGCTCGTGATCGTCGGTGATGGGCCGGAGCGCGCGGCGCTGCAGGCGGCGGTCGATCCGGCGATCGTCGATCGCGTGCACTGGCTCGGCATCCGCCACGACATCCCGGCGCTGCTGTCGGCGTTCGATCTGTTCGCGCTGTCGTCGACGACCGAGGGCCTCCCGATCGCGGTGATCGAGGCGATGGCGGCCGGGCTGCCGATCCTGTGCACCGCGGTCGGCGGGTTGCCCGGGGTGATCCGCCATGGCGAGACCGGCCTGCTCGTGCCACCTTCCGACGTCGACGCCTATCGGGCCGCGCTGCGCGAGCTCGCGGGCGACCCGGATCGCCGGCAGGCGCTCGGTGATGCGGCGCGGGCGGACGTGGCGGTGCGGTTCTCTCTCGATCGGGTGATGGATGACTACCTACGGCTCTATGCGTGACCGGCTGCTCGTCCTCGCCGCGTTGATCGCGGGTTGCCACTGCAGCGGGACGCGCGCCACCAAGACCGACGACCAGCACGCGACCATCCGCAACGGCAAGCCCGGACCTGGTGGCGGCGATCGCGCGTGCGCCGGCGACGTCGCCGCCGCCCAGGCCGCGTCGGCGGCGCCCGCCGAGCCGACGCCCCCGGTGCCGAACGGCACCTTCGCGCCGACCGCGGCCCACCCGCGCCTGTGGTGGACGCCCGAGCGGCTCGCGCGTGCCAGGGCGTGGATCGCGCGGACCGGGTTCGTCGCCGACGACGAGGACATCCTCGACAACGCGTTCGTCTACGCGGTGACCAGGAACCCCGAGGCCGGCAAGATCGCGCTGGCGTTCCTTCGCAAGGTCGTCGCCGAGGACACCTTCCAGAGCAGCGACAACGCGCGGTGGCACGGCGAGTACGCGATCGCGATCTACGACTGGTGCTTCGATCTGATCCCCGCGGGGGAGCGCGCGGCATTCGTCGCCTACGCCAACCGCTGGTTCGCGTCGTGGAACGCCGACGAGTGGGGCGGCGTCGGCCACGAGGAGGGCAACTACTACTGGGGCAACCTCCGCAACGGGCTCGAGTGGGGCCTCGTGTCGGGCCCCGAGAACCCCATGGCGGCGAGCTTCCTCGAGAACGCCCTGGTCACCCGCTGGCAGAAGTCGTTCCTGCCCTACGCGCAGGGGCTGCAGAAGGGGGGCGTGCCGACCGAGGGCACGCAGTACGGCCGCTACCAGGAGGGCTACCTCCTGATGCCGTTCGTCACGCTACAGACCGGCGGCCGCAAGATCTTCGACGAGACCGACTGGTTCCGGGGCGCGGTCTACTACAACATCCACCAGGCGCTGCCGGGCCCGACGATCCGCGACGGCAAGGCCGTGCGCGACGCGTTCTCGCACGAGGACGACGAGTTCTGGCACAACGGCGAGAGCGGCATCGATCCCGAGTACGGCGACTTCATGACCGCGATGGCGTGGAGCTTTCCCGACAAGCAGGTCGGCCAGCACGCGCGGTGGTGGCTGGGCGCCAGCGGGGTGAAGAGGTCGCACTTCGTCGAGGCGAGCGACGCTGGCGTGGTCGGCAAGGCGACCGACCTCACGACGATCCCGCTCGACTACTACGCGCCGGGCGTGGGCTACCTGTGGGCGCGCGACGCCTGGCGCTCGGCGTCGACGGTGGTGTTCGCGCAGCTCGGCTACGCGCGCGGGGCGGGACACCAGCACCTCGACGCGGGCGGCTTCCAGATCTGGCGCCACGGCCGCTGGCTGTCGCGCGAGACGACGGCGTACGTCGACGAGATCGTCGGCTACGCGGGCGTGGGTCGGGCCGGCGCGCGCGAGACGATCGGCCACAACGGGATCCTGTTCGGCGGCAAGGGCTCGGCGCTCGGCTACTTCGACGGGTTCCCGGTGGTGACCCGGCTCGAGTCGCGCAAGGACTACACCTACGCGGCGACCGAGCTGTCGAAGTTCTATCGCGCGAGCACGTCGAACCACGTCGATCGCGACGACAACCCGTACGCGGGCTCGCTCGTGCGCGAGCTGTTCTACCTGCGCGGCCAGGACGTCGTCGTGGTGTTCGATCGCGTCGCCAGCTCGTCGGCGTCGCTCACGCGCGACGGCTTCACCGGCGCCAAGCTGCCCGCCGACCAGGTCGCCAAGGCGTTCCTGCTCCACTTCGAACAGACCGCCAAGGTGACCACGACGGCGACGCCGACCGGCAGCTCGACGCTCGCGGTCAACGGCGATCAGGCGCTGCGCGTGCAGACGCTGTTGCCGGCGAAGCCGACCGTGCGGCTGATCGACGAGCGGCTCGCCAAGGACGATCGCATCGGCCAGCAGCGGCTCGAGATCGAGACCTCCGGCAGCGCGGAGACCTACTTCCTGCACGTGCTGCACGCGCGCGACGCCAGCGGCCCCGGCAGCAAGGACGTCGACGCCGCGCTCGTGCCGACGGCGACCGGCTGGAACCTGACGATCACGGGCGGTCAGGGGGCGACGGGCACGACGACGATCGCGCTCGCCCGGGGCATGAAGTCGACCGGCGGCACGATCGCCACGCCCGGGTGCGCGGCGCACGCGCTCGCCGATTACGTGCAGAACATCCGCGTGACCGACGACGGCCCGATCTGGGGCCCGTAGCGTAGGATCGCGGCGTGGCTTCGATGTCCTCGATCCTCGACAAGCTCCGCGACAAGAACCTCCACACGTGGGTCCGCGACTACGGTCGCCACCTCGTGCGGCAGGCGCGCGCGCCCAGGCCGGTCGGCGAGCGGCACCTGCTGTTCGCGCTGTGCGATCACTACGAGCCGTTCTGGCGCAAGCCGAGCGAGGAGGTCGCGCGCGCGCGCGTCGACGCGTGGCACGCGGGCTACCCCAGGCTGGCCGCCGAGTTCCGCGACAGCGACGGACGGCCGCCGCGCCACGGGTTCTTCTTTCCCGGCGAGGAGTACCGCCCGTACTTCATGGATCGGCTCGCGGACCTGTGCCGGGCCGGGCTCGGCGAGGTCGAGATCCACCTGCACCACGACGGCGACACCCGCGAGACCCTGCGTCCACAGCTGGCTCAGGCGCTGCACGACTTCGCCGAGCACGGGCACCTCACGCGGACGCCCGAGGGCGGGTTCCGGTGGGCGTTCATCCACGGCAACTGGTGCCTCGCGAACGGCCGACCCGACGGCAAGTGGTGCGGCGTCGACGACGAGCTGCCGCTGCTGCACGAGATGGGCTGCTACGCGGACCTCACGTTCCCCGCCGCGCCCGACCCGTCGCAACCCGACAAGGTCAACCAGATCTACTGGCCCGGCCGACGAGCGAGTCCAGGAGGGCAGAGCCCGCCTCGGCGAGGAGGCACTTATTATGGCGACCTCGCGGCGCGCCGCGCCTACGATCACGGCGAGCGCGCGCGGGTCGGCACGTTCCACGACGACC